>CAZNQF010000245.1:1052-2502 GCA_964575125.1 uncultured bacterium | reverse complement strand
GAACAGCCAATATGAAAATAACTTTTCCCTTGCTTTAACATCGTAAGCATTTTTTCATCTAATCGTCTGGCTGTAACCATATCTCGATGGATGCCCACTAACTCTTTTTTCATAAATCCATGGAGCCTTGCCATTAGTTCACTACCTTAAATTCTTTTTTAAAATTGATTTTAAATTGATTTTTTAATTCTCTTTTGACTGCCATCATATTCTGATCTTTACCCAATATGTCTTTCATACTTGTAATGCCATATTCAAATATTCCGCATGGAATAATACTATCATAATATTCCAAATTGGTATTCACATTAATTGCAAATCCATGCATAGTTACCCAGCGGGAGATTCTAACACCTAAGGCCGCAATTTTCTCATTATTAACCCACACACCTGTTAATCCTTCTTTACGATCAGCAATAATTCCAAAATGGGAAAGCGAATTAATTATAATCAATTCTAGTGAACGCATATACCAACTAATGCTCATTCTGTAGTTATGTAGATCGATAATGGGATATCCAACTAACTGTCCAGGCCCATGAAATGTGACATCCCCACCCCTTTCAATGTTGTACACTTTTACATTTTCTGGATAATTTTGGAGCAAATGATTTTTATTTGCATTCTTACCAAATGTATAAACTGGCTCATGCTCTACAAATAATACTGTATCTCCGACCAAATTTTTGACACGTTTAGATTGAATTTCTTTCTGTAATTCCCACGTTTTTTTATACGAAGATGTTTCTATATCTTGAAACTTTATCATTATTGATGGACTCCCTGACCCATGGCATCTAGGGCCGCTTCCATGACACCTTCCGTCAAAGTTGGATGCGCGTGCACAGTCCTTGCTAATTCATTCCAAGTGGATTCCAGGGATTTTGCGATTCCCAATTCTGCAATCATTTCCGTGGCTTCTGAACCAATTATATGAGCACCAAGCAACTCACCATATTTTTTGTCAAATATGAGCTTGACGAACCCTGTACTATCTCCCGTTGCCATAGCTTTTCCACTTCCCTTGAAATCAAATCTTCCTATTTTCACATCAAATCCCTTCTCCCTTGCTGCCCTTTCTGTCAACCCAATAGAAGAAACTTCCGGCTGACAATATGTGCAACCTGGAATATTAGAATAATCTACAGGGAGCGTCGGATGCCCTGTTGCATGCTCTGCAGCAACTTGACCCTCAGCTGATGCCACATGCGCTAGCCAAGGAGGACCCGAGACATCTCCAACGGCATATATATTGGATATTGATGTTTTATTATATTCATTAGTCACAATAGAATCTCCGTCTGTCTTTACTCCAACATCTTCCAGCCCGATATTTTCGATATTACCTGTAACCCCAATAGCAACTAGTGCAATTTCTCCTTCCAATGTCTCTTGCTTACCTTTTCGCTCTAACAGAACTTTTACTTTTGTCTTTAGAGAATTAATAGTT
>CAZNQF010000245.1:0-1042 GCA_964575125.1 uncultured bacterium | reverse complement strand
TGTATAGATCTTTATCCCAGCTTTTTTAAAATTGCGAGCCAGTTCTTTTGAAACATCTGTATCTTCCAGAGGCACAATTCTATCCATCATTTCCACAATGTGCACTTCGGTTCCGTATTCGTTATAAAAATATGCAAATTCAACACCGATTGCTCCGGAACCGATGATAATCATTTTCTTTGGAATCGATTCTAATGTCATAGCTTCCTTGTAAGAAATAATCCGTTTCCTGTCCAATTGGATTCCAGAAAATAATCGCGGCCTACCTCCAGTCGCCAAAATAATCTTATCAGCATCGATCGTTTGTTTTTTCTTACCTTTTATCACTTCAATATATGTCGGAGAGAGCAATTTCCCTGTACCTTCTATATGATCAATCTTATTCTTTTTCATAAGATATGCAATCCCCTTTGACAATTGATCGGCAACCCTTCGGCTACGCCTGATTGTTGCGTTAAAATCTACAGAATACTTTGAAATATTGATTCCATATTGGTCTGCATTTTTTATATAATGAAAAATTTTTGCATTTTTAAGGAGGGCTTTTGTTGGAATACATCCCCAGTTAAGACAGATACCTCCCAAACGATCTTTATCAATAATGGCAACCTTCTTACCCAATTGAGCGGCTCGAATGGCAGCAACATATCCACCAGGACCGCCGCCTAAAACTGCTATATCATATTTTACCATTATGAATCATTCCTACTTAATAATGCTTAAAAATTCAGATCGTGTTTCTGCTGATTTACGAAACTGTCCCAGCATGGCAGAAGTAGTGGCTAAACTATTCTGCTTTTCTACTCCGCGCATTTGCATACAAAGATGCCTCCCTTCCATAACCACACCAACACCTATAGGGTCCAGTATTTCCATCAATGTTTCCGCAACTTGGGTTGTTAATCTTTCTTGGACTTGCAGACGTTGTGAAAATGCATCTATAATACGGGGAATCTTTGATAGGCCTATGATCTTGCTATTGGGCAAATAACCCACATGGCAACGACCAAAAAAAGGAATCTTATGATGCTCTCACATACTG
>CAZNQF010000244.1:0-2508 GCA_964575125.1 uncultured bacterium | reverse complement strand
ACAACTGCAACAGTCATTTCAAACAGATGTCCACCCTTAACCTCTAGGGCATGATTTCCTAGAGTTATATGAGCGTGAATAAATGGATTATTTTCTTTCAGTGTAATATTACCTTGAAATGATAAAAGTTCATGCACATCAGGAAGATGTTTTTTAAAATACGTTTTTGATTTCACATCAAATGTGCCTAAATCCACCTCCTTTACTGCTCCTATGCCAGATATTTGTCCATTATACACTTCATATTTTTTACAAACTGAAGTCAATGTATCCATAACTAATTCATTTTTTTGAACATATACAAGAATGTCATCTCCCATTTTTAATATTTTCATCTTAATTTTCCATAATCATACGATTAGCGAGTTTTAGTCCGTTTTTAATTGCGGGTATTAATTTTTCTTTATTTTTTCCACCTGCAGTTGCAAGGTGGGGCTTGCCCCCACCACCTCCTCCCATAAATTTCCCAATTTCCTTTGATAATTTTCCTGCATGAATTCCAATAATATTTAAATCATTAGACACAACTACTACAACTTGAGGTTTATTTTCAAATATCGTGCTAAATACACCAACCCCAGAATCCATTTTTCTTAAAAGCATATCTCCAAGTTCTTTTAATTCGGAAATTGAAGTATTTTCAATGGAATGTGATACTAGAATAGAGTTTCCTACTTTTTCTCCATTATTTAAGATTTCTACTAGATCAACTGAACTTGACGTGGATTTATCTTTTAGTTGTTTTTCAGCATTTTTCTTGTCAATAAATAATTGATCTATACGATTAAGAACTTCATCAGGTCCACAATTAAACTTTAATAAAATATCTCGGATTAGACTATATTGTTTCTGAGTATAGTTCACGGACTCTTTTCCAGTTAGAGCAATTATTCTCCGTACCCCTGATGAGAGCGAAGATTCTTCTGTAATTTTAAAATAACCTATATCTCCCGTTCTTGCGACATGTGTACCACCACATAATTCCTTTGAAAAATTTTGAACGGATACAACTCGAACTGAGTCACCATATTTTTCACCAAACAATGCTTCTGCACCATCTTTTTTTGCAGACTCAAAAGATTTTAATTCAACGTTAAGTAAGGTATTTTTATTTATTTCATTATTGACAATTTCTTCAACCTTTTCTAATTCATGTTTTTCGATCTTTTGAGGGTGAGTTAAATCAAAACGTAAATAATCTGAAGCAACAAGGGAGCCCGCTTGATGAACATGAGCACCAAAAACATTTTTTAAAGCTGAGTGCAACAAATGAGTAGCTGTATGATTCATTCTAATAGATTGCCTTCGAAAATTGTCAATTTTACATTCAATATCATACTTAGTCTGATTACTATTAAAATCACCAGTACAAATATGTATGACTGACTTATCTGTATCATAAATTGTATTTTCTACTTTTAATTCAAAACCCTCTCCCTTAAGAGTTCCAGTATCACCAATTTGTCCACCGGCTTCTGCATAGAACGGTGTTTTATCTAAAATGACATAGATTTTATCTTCCTCTATCGCATACTTTACTATCTTTGATTGTGTTGTTATTTGTTTATATCCAAGGAATTCTGAGTTATCTCCTTTCGATAGAGCTTTCCACTTCAAAGTATCGTTATTGATTTTAAATTTTTTATGCATTTTAGCGCGAGTTTTTTGTTTTTCCATCTCACTATCGAATCCTTTGACATCAACAGAAATTCCCTTTTCTTTTGCTAGTAGCTGCGTTAGATCCAATGGAAAGCCATAGGTATCATACAATTTGAAAACATCGTTCCCCGAAATAATATTTGATGATAACCCAGAAATCAATTTCTCAAAATGTATTAGCCCTCTATCTAGCGTTCTATTAAATGAGATCTCTTCGGCTTTAATCACATTTTTAATATGCAATTTTTTATCAGTTAGTTCTGGATATGTATTTCCCAAAATTGAATCAACTTTATCAACAAGATTATATAAAAATGGATCTTGAAAATTTAATTGCCTTCCAAACCTCAGTGCACGCCTTAAAATTCGCCTTGCAACGTAACCCTGCCCTTCGTTAGAAGGCAAAACACCGTCAGATATAGCTACAGAGAGCATTCGGATGTGGTCAGCTATAACGTGAAAAGGAATTGGATGTTCTGAGTAGCTTAGATTTGTATCTTTTTCTATTCGGTTTATAATAGGTAAAAATAGATCAGTATTATAGTTATTAGTCTTATTTTGCAATACAGATGTTAATCTCTCTAGTCCAGCTCCTGTATCTATATGTTTTTTTGATAGAGGAACAAGCTTACTATCGGATTCTCTATTAAATTCAATAAATACGAGGTTCCACAGCTCCCTATATTCTGGATGACTATTAACAAGTTTAGCATCTTGATCATTTGGATTGTCACCTATATAGTAGTGTATCTCAGAACAGGGCCCGCATGGTCCTGTTTCACCCATTTCCCAAAAATTTTCTTTTTTCCCAAAACGTAAAAATCTGTTCTCAGATATATCAGTTACATT
>CAZNQF010000243.1:0-2517 GCA_964575125.1 uncultured bacterium | reverse complement strand
ATTTAGTGCATCTACAAACTCTTCGCCATCATCCCAAACGCCATTTCCTAAATCTGTAAAATCTTCGCCTTCATCCCAAGCACCATTTCCTGTGTTTGTATTAATTATTCTATTCACGTTATATATAGCTGAAGTGCTCAAATAGTAAGACCTGTATTCATATGATTTACTTTCAAACCCCAGCTTTATTTCATGTGGGCCCTTTTGAAGGGTTGCCTTAACATCAAAAGTCATTGAACTTCTGTTAGACTTTGACCAGCCAGCTCTAATGTCTCCAGGTCGATTAAATGCAAACTGTCCAACAAAATAGTCTGTGGGAGATTGGTAGGAACTTCTCCATTCCGAGGCATCCGTATGGCTTGCAACAGATGCAGAATCCCCCCAACTTATGGCGTCACCAAAACCACCGGGCTTTCCAAATAAAGCATCATAAGATTCATATGCTCGATTTAACATACTAAAACCACCGCTAACTAAAAAATTTGGATTTACAAAATAATTTGCTCTCGCACTAAGCACAACTCTATTTGCCGTGCTTTCTGGGAGCCTACTTTCGTTGAACATGTTATAAATGGGAATAGCATTGGACATGTATTTAGAATTATCAATGACACCTCTTATGCGAAAAGATAGAGGACCACCTAAATCGATAAGGGCAGTTCCGTTAAAACTTAGGTCATCGCTCCACCGACTCTTAATTCCAGCGTCCGGATCAAAAGCAATCGAAATATTATCACCATCTGGGGTCACACCTGATTCATATGATGGAAGCGCATCGGCCACGCCATCACCATCCATGTCAATTGTAAAACCTTTATAAAATGTGGGGTCATGATCATCAACATGCTTACTGCGGAAAGCCATAAAATATTTAACCGGACCGATGGGGCCACTTACTGTTGCTGTCAGGTCGCTGTGTCCATAATTTCCAGACTCCACCCTAACCGAACCTGTAAGGTCATTCCCTCCAGTTTTCATGGTTTGACGAACCACTCCAGAGTTAGAGCCACCTATGTCTGCACCATATCCACCTGCCTCTATTGCAATCTCTGACAGCGCCTCAGGGATAGCGGTAACAAGTCGTCCGCTAGAAATTGGATCTTTAATGTCTGCGCCGTCCACAGTATATCCCACTTCCTCCTCCCGGCCTCCTCTTATGTGAAGCTGTCCGTTCAATATAACAACTCCCGGCTGGAGGTCTAAAATGCCGGACACACTTCGCGAGGCAGAGTTCTGAATGTCGTCAGCACCTACCGTGCGGACAGAGTTGGTCGCACTTGGCTCAACCAATCTTTTTGTTGCAACAATTACCACCTCTTCACCTGCTATCGCGCTCGCATCAAGGGAAAAATCTGTTTTAGAGGTTAGTCCGCCCTTAACCTCAACGCTTGAAACTGTCATAGATTTATATCCGATATAATCAACCCTTACCGAATAAGATCCAACGGGAACGTTTAAAATTACGTAATTTCCATTCTCGTCGGTTGCTCCCCCCATTGCTGTACCAACAACAGAAACATTGGCACCAATTAGGGGCGATCCATCACTGGCCTCAACTGTCCCCGAAAGCTTACCTGTCGTTTGGGCAAAAAGAGTCATGGAAAATAAAAATAGATATATAAATAGGGTGGTAATCTTTTTCATTTGGTTATTCCTCCGAACTAAATAAAGATTATTGAAAGAAATTTGATAATTTGTCTAAATCTAATCACTACACAAGATTGTTTCTATAAAGCGATAGACACTAGGCATTCCTACGCCAATCCATGTCACGCTTAGCTGATAAGATATAACAAATTAAAAGTTGGTGTCAATACTTTTTTAATTTAATTATTATGCCTTAACTTTATAGGCACCTTTAACAGTCGGCTCGAATTTAGAACAACGTTTACAGAAGAAAAAGCCATGGCTACCTCTGCTATTACAGGATTAAGAAGCCCCAACACCGCGAGCGGGATTGCAACCAAATTATAAATGGACGCCCAAAAAATATTCTCCTTTATTTTCTTAAAAACTATTTTAGATAGAGCAAGGGCTTTGGGTAGGCCCCCGATTCCTTTTTCCATTAAAACCATATCCCCAGCATCTATGGCAATGTCTGTCCCTGACCCCATAGCGATCCCCACGTCGGCCTGTGTTAGCGCGGGCGCATCGTTAATCCCATCTCCAACCATAATAACCACCTGGTTTTCTTTTTGGTGTTTTAAAATAAGTTTTTCCATCCGAATCATTTAGATAAAGGATAAAAGAATATTTTTCAGTTTTTTCATGATTGTGTTCCTCTTGATACCCTCCCGATAAGTAAGAAATATAATGGATATGAAATACTTCTTTGTAATAATTTTTGATAGGTAAAATTCTTTTTAGTAGGTTCTCATTAAATAAGTTAACTATATTAGGTGTTTGAAAACCATGATATGTACATGTTTTTTCAGACCTATCTTCAAAAATATTACTTGTTATTAATCTATTAATTTCTTCTATGACACTGCTAGATATATTTTTTTCAACAAACAT
>CAZNQF010000242.1:1613-2547 GCA_964575125.1 uncultured bacterium | reverse complement strand
ATAAGAACTTCTCCAGACCATAAGGTAGATAGTGTACTATCTGCCATTATACTCCAAGCATGTCCATTAGCTATCTCCTCAGGTGTACTTGACCAATCCCCTGGTATCCCCTCTTCAATCATTAAATTTCCAAGAACAGCCATATCATTAAGAAAAATAACATAATATTCATTGGGAACTTCGGTTTGACCCATTTTAAAATTGTCTACAGTTACACTATGTTCGGGATCTTGATCATTAAACATAGGAGGCTGATTATTATTCCCCATAATAAAACTACCACCGGTAATATCTATCATAGTTCCTGGATATGTTTGACAAAAAGAAATTGTTATAGATAAAATAAATATTATTAGTATACTTTTCATTTTATTCAATTCTTGTATGAATTTATATTTTTCTTCATTACTATAATTTACTCTATAACTAATTTTTATAAAAGAGATCATATAATTGAAAATTCTCTGATAATTTATTTAATATTATTTGAGTGCCAATATGCTATTATTATGAAAACTGCTTGAAAAGGTAATCTTCCCCAAGCTAAGATAGGTGATATATCTAAAGCTTTTCCATTGGTCTGTGCTAAATATATGTTTGATGGAAATACAGCGATTAGAAGAAGAATCAAGCCCCAACATGCCAGATACCTTGTTTTATTGGGAATTAACATTATACCAAGAAGTATTTCAAAAAAACCACTTATATAAACAAGCTCTAAATGATAAGGCAAATATGGGGGCATAATATTCAAATAAAAATCACTATTACTAAAATGCATTACACCAGCATATACATAAAAAAAACTCATCACATAAATTGTTATTAGTTTAATATTTTTCAATTAATATATTTAAAACAATCTATTCATCAAATCCACATTTATATAAAGATGGAAAGAGTTGGGCCATTAATATAATGGCCCCTAAAGGAT
>CAZNQF010000242.1:800-1603 GCA_964575125.1 uncultured bacterium | reverse complement strand
TCTATTATAGTAATAGAACCAGAAGCGCTTGACCTAACCCAATATCCTTCTCCCGGTTCTATATTTTCTGTATTAAAATACCCATCCGATGAAAACCCATAGAATGTTCCCGCAATGATAATTTCACCGGGATCTTGAATCTCTGTTATATCTAAAGAAATAGTTATACCTGATATGAGATTCCATCCTTCATCCAGACTAATACTAACTCCATTAATTGGGGTGCCCAAAATAGTGGTACTCCCTACTACATTAAATCTTAGCCAGTAACCAGTACCAACACTAAGAGATGACTCTAATAGGTAACCATTGTCATAGGAAAAAAGAGTCATTTCTATAGCATCAGGAAATATTGAAGTATAGTAGAAATCCTCTGTTTCTAAGGGTAGTCCTACTAGGTTCCAATCTTCCAAAAAGGATATTTCGAGAGATATGTTCTCAGAACCTAACTTCATAAGAAAAACATTGAACTGTTGATAAAGTCCGGTCATACCGGAAACAATATAGCCTCCATCGCTGGTTACATTAATTGAAAATGCAATATCCCATATGTCCCAACCCAAACCACTCCTGTATTCTTTTGTCCATAGAGAATCACCCTGGATATCTGTCTTTACGATCCAAGCATCAAATCCACCATCCTCCGTAGTAAGCGCTCCAGCAAAAATAAAACCTCCATCAGGTGTTTCAACTATCGAAGAAGCTGCATCTGATTGACTAAGACCAAAAGTTTTCTCCCATAAAAGATTTCCCACTTCATCAACTCTGACCATATATACATCATCATTGCCGTTTCCGTAGGA
>CAZNQF010000242.1:0-790 GCA_964575125.1 uncultured bacterium | reverse complement strand
CCTGAAACGATATATCCTCCGGAAGATGATTCCTCAACAGAAAGACTTAGGTCAGCTGCTTCTCCCCCAAATGTGTTGGACCACAATAGCTCTCCCTGTGCATCTGTTTTTAAAAGAAAAATATCATCACTTCCTGAGCCAAAGGATTCTGTTGAACCGGTAATAATGATACCACCATCAGATGTAAACTGTGCCCATTGAGCATCTTCGTCCAAATGTCCACCATATGTTTGAGACCAAATGGTTTCCCCATTCAAATCAATCTTCATTAAGATGATATCTCCACCACCATGTCCATAGGAGAATGTCTCGCCAACAACTATATATCCTTCCCCAGGAATTTCTCCAATCCACTGGCTATCATCATAGCTCTCACCACCATACGTTTGGGACCATAATATCTCTCCATTTAGATCTGTTCTAATGATATAGATATCACTGTCTCCTGCGCCAAAGGATGTGGTTCGCCCTGCTAAGATAAAACCACCATCTGATACCTCCTGAATTGCCCTCGCCTCATCCCAGCCTGCACCTCCATATGATTGTGACCACAGCAAATCACCGTTCGCATTAGTACGAATAAGGTAAACATCATAAGACCCTTCGCCGTAGGACATAGTAAGACCTCCAACAATGTATCCACCATCTACTGTCTCCCTCACACAGTGCCCTTCATCCCAGTTTGCTCCACCATAGGTTTGTAACCAAGCTATCTCTGGTTGTGTATAAATAAAATAAAGATTAATTAAGAGGAGGAAAAAAAATACAGTAAATCGAAACGACTCTAATA
>CAZNQF010000241.1:0-2548 GCA_964575125.1 uncultured bacterium | reverse complement strand
TATTAAAAGTCTATTGCTAGATATGACCAAGAACCTATACTAAAAAAGGATCTTAGAGATATAGTTCAATATGTTATTGTGCTATAATATAAAATTCTGAAATAGCAGCATTAGCTAATTCATCAGCTCTTTCGTTTCCAGGATGACCAGAATGCCCTTTAACCCATTTCCATTCAATGCTATAATCTTGAACCAATTTATCTAACTGTAACCATAGTTCTTTATTTTTCACAGGCTTTTTTGCTGCAGTTTTCCAATTATTCTTTTTCCAGTTATCAATCCATTGATTAATGCCATTTTTTACATACATTGAATCAGTGGTTAATTCAATAGTCGTATTTTTCTCTATTGATTTAATTCCTTCGATTACGGCAATTAATTCCATCCTATTATTGGTTGTTAATTGTTCATACCCCTTTAATTCTTTCGTATAATGTGATGATTCAATTAGAGCTCCCCATCCTCCAACACCTGGGTTACCCTTGCACGCTCCATCTGTAAATATTTGCACTGTTTCTTTAGTATCTGTCATTTCTAAATCTACCTATCATAACTCAAACAAAACTATCTTCAATTTATCACATATCATTTTTTTTTAGATATAGATCTAAATATTCATTTATGCTCCATTGTAGTATTTAATAAATAATTGATGTTCTAAAAAAGGTTATTATTAGAAAGATATCAAATCGGTGTATATTAAATATAATGAAACATGTTTTACTTATTGCTTTAGTATTATTCTTTTCTTGTGAGGATAAGCCATTGCCTTTGGATTGCGAAGGTATTGAAGGTGGATCAGCAACAATGCAAACATACTGCCTAGATTCTGACAATGATGGTTTAGGTGGTGATTACTGTTCCTATATTTGCAATGCTTCCGTCGAAGAAGGGTGGGTAGATAACTCTTCTGATAATGATGATAATTGCACATCAAATTTTCATGATTGCGCAGGTGTTTGTGATGGGCATGACTTTTCATGTATAGAAGAATAAAAGGTATTTAATATACATTTAACGTTTTAAAATAAATCTCGCATTACTATTAGATTAGAATAAATCTACGATGAGAGAACTTGTTATTTAAAATACAGCATATTTTGTAAAAAAAAATGACCCAAATAACTTGTGAAACATGTGGTAATAATATATACGAAATAGTGTGCCCGCACTGTTCGACATCCAATAAAAAGGAATATTATTCAAAATCACTAAAAAAAATTATAGTTGTTTCATTAAAAAAGAATAGGGAAACCGTAAAGGAAGCAATACTCTTAGCTGAAAGAAATATATCTGATGCAAGAATTCAAGGAATTAAAATCATTAAATTTATTCATGGATACGGTTCTTCAGGAATAGGTGGAACTATAAAACTTGCTGTTAGAAAAAAACTTAAAACTATAAAAGATGGGAAAATTATTTTTGGAGAACATTTTAACACAAATCACAAACTAGCAAAGAATATTTTAAATGATTTTCCATTTCTAAGAGATGATATTGATTTTGAAAAAAATAATAAGGGAATAACTTTATTTATTTTAAAATAAATAAATATTTCATAGCAGGAATTGTTTTATCAACGGCACTATTGTATTCTCAGCCTGACACTCTATCAACTGATGAATTAAGAGCATCAAGCACCGATCTACAAGAACTACTTCTTAAGGAGAAAATCCTCGGAAGAGATAAGGATCCCAGAGTAATTACGGATATTACCAGATTTCAATTATTTACAAGAAAATTATTATGGTCAGCGTTAAATATTCCAGGAATGAGAAATGTAACCAAATTAGTTTTTCCTAAATCTACAATATCATTTATTAACACTGATCAAAAGGTGATAGCTTTCTCAGTAGATGATGCATTTTGTGGCTTAGATAATCCTGATGGTAATATGATAAATGAAGTTAGAGAATTATTTGCTATGTATAATTCAAAAGCAACTTTTTTTGTTACGGGGTCCCACTGTAAAACTACTTCAAACTCTGAAGTAGAGTTATTGCTTAAAGATGGCCATGAAATTGCAAACCACAGTATGTATGATTTTCCATACAATAAATATTCTAAAGAAGATTTTAAATATGATTTTGAACAGAATAATCTAATATTAAAAAAATATACAGATACAATACCGTTTTGGTATAGAGCTCCTCATGCAAAGTTATCTAAAGAAATGAATGAGATACTTAATCAGAAGGGCTATTTACATGTAGTATGTGATGTATTTGCAAATGACACATCTATACCAGATCCAGATTGGATAGCTAATTTTATACTAAACAGAACTAAACCTGGCTCTATTTTGCTTATTCATATGCCCGAGAGAGGCGTAAGAGAGTGGAACTATAAAGCTATAGAGCTTACATTAATTGGATTAAAGCAGATGGACTATAGAGTACTTAATATCTCAGATCTGCATTATTTAGTAAACAATAATAAATAATATATTCATTTAAATTATTTTTATAATATACAAACTGTTTATGTTTTAATCACTTCTAATTGATAATTTTTGTCTTGCTAAATAAAAGTATTAAATTAATTTAGA
>CAZNQF010000240.1:2356-2574 GCA_964575125.1 uncultured bacterium | reverse complement strand
CGTATCACCAAAACCAATTCCATGTTTTTCTAAAGCGCTAGCAAACTGAGTTGAACGTTCATAAACTTGTTTCCAATTGTATTTTTTATCACCATAAATCATGGCCTCATATTCAGGGAAAACATCTTTTGCTCGTTCTAAAAATGTAATAGGTGAAAGAGGAATAAAATAAGATGAATATTTTTCTAAACCTTGATCAAAGATACTCAATACTTCCT
>CAZNQF010000240.1:922-2346 GCA_964575125.1 uncultured bacterium | reverse complement strand
GTTTCCCGGTTTCTAGAGTATGTCTTATACGTGCCTGTGTTTTTGGCATTTGAATTAGGTTCATAAATGCCTCTCTTTCTAAGGCTAACATATCATCTTCACTTAATTCTTTATCCAAACTTGTATTGCCGCCACTCAGAACAAAAGCTAATTGTTTTCCTACTTCTAATCCGTGGTCTAATATTTTTTTGTCTTTGTATAAATTTTCTAATATTTCATACATCTTATCTCTAATACTTGAACCAGGTAACTTAAATATAGGTTCTTCTGGTGGTTTATAATCATTTTTGATTTCTTCTAATAATTTCTCAGATTCATGTAATAATCTATCCCTATTGATAACAACTTTGTCTTTATCCAATAAAAATTTGTAAGGCATTGCTTCATAAGGAGAATTAGCAGTTTTAGCATAACCGATTAAATCAAAAACTTTCAAAGGTGCAAATTCATGATCATTTTTTGATTCTTCAGATTGCATCCAACGCCACAGCATTTCTTTACAACCACCCCCTGCTGGAATTAATCCAACCAAAGTTTCTACTAATCCTAAAACAACATTAGTATGTGATACAACATAATCGCTTTGGCAAACTACCTCAACCCCTCCTCCTATCGCTAATCCAGACGGAGCGGAAATGACCGGAAACTGAGAATATTTTAATTTTTTACAAGTTTGTTGAAAATCAAAAATAAACTTTTCAATTTCTCTCCATCTATTATCTTTAGCAAAGTCCATTACATAATTCAAATTAACACCTGCAGAAAATTGCATTCCATTATTAATTATTATTAAATTTTTGTTTGTAGAAGATTCAAGAGCTTTCATTGAATCCATATCCAAGGTGTTTGCTTTTGTTGTAAATTCAACGATATTATAATCTTCTTTATTAAGAGCATAACTTTTAGCCGAAAAATAATGTTTTACTTCAGCTATTTGGCCTCGTCTTAATGTATTTAAGGCCTGATCATAAGAATCTTCTTTAAGATCTAATTTGTCTTCAACTTGTTTCTGAATTCTTCTTAAAGTATTTACTTTTGAATCAAGATAAGTTTGGATTTCTTGATTCCAAAAAATTTTTTTTGAAAGATATATTTCTTTTATATATTTAGAAATTTCTAGAGTCTGATCTTTTTCTACAAAATATTCTAAACCTATTTTATCTAGAATTTCAAAAGGACCCATGGCCCAATTAAAACCTAAACGCATTGCTTCATCAATGTTATTGTGATCTTTTGTAATCTTTGGAACTAATGATCCGGCGTAATTGATAATTTTTGAAAAAACTGACCAAGCATATTTACCATATATGTCTTTTCTAGAAATTAATTCATCAATTTTACCTTTTCCAAAGATATACCCTTCATAAATATCGATTTTTTTAATAGGAGAATATTTTGCTGTTTGCAAATTAATTGCCTCTAAC
>CAZNQF010000240.1:0-912 GCA_964575125.1 uncultured bacterium | reverse complement strand
TTCCGCCTTCATTATTCATACGATAGAAACCGCCTTTACCTTTTCTGCCTGTATATCCATCGTTAATGAGTTTGGTTACAAGTGGATTTTCTTGTGCTACTTCATGAAAAGGATCGTCTTTCGGTAGCTCTTTGATAAAACTTTTAAGAACATCCGCCATTAAATCTAAACCAATTAAATCATACAAACCAAAGACACCTGTTTTAGGTATTCCCATTGGTCGACCAAAAACTGCATCAGCCTCTTCAATGCTTAATCCCATTTTCATTGCTTCTGTTATTGCCACTTGAATGGCGTACACCCCAACACGATTTCCCAAAAAACCTGGTGTGTCATTACAGATGATTACTCCCTTCCCAAGTTTTTCATCACAAAAAGATTTTAACAAATTAATTTTTTCTTCATCATTAATCGGCTCTGTAATTATTTCTAAAAGACTCATGTATCGAACAGGGTTAAAAAAATGTGTAATACAAAAATTTTTCTTCATTTCATCGGACATATTCTCAGACAAAACTTTAAGTGGTATTGTAGAAGTGTTGGAAGAGATAATAGAGTTTGATTTTCGAACCCCTTCTATTTTTTTATAAATGCTGTGTTTGATATCAATTCTCTCAACAACTGCCTCAACTATCCAGTCAGCATCTCTAATCAAATTGAAATCATCCTCGATATTGCCTACAAAAATTAGATCTATTTTATTCTTTTCAACTTAAAGAGGCGGATGAGATTTGAGAATTTTCTCTTTAGCTTTTTCGGTAATTTGATTTCTAGATCCTTCTTTAGAGGGAAGATCTAAAAGAGTAACTGCAATTCCAGCATTGGCAACTTGGGCAGCAATACCGCTTCCCATTGTACCAGATCCAATAATTACAACCTTTTTAATGTCCACCTAATGCCTCAAAAACCAGC
>CAZNQF010000239.1:0-2620 GCA_964575125.1 uncultured bacterium | reverse complement strand
GCGACGCACTGCTCACGCCTTCAACAGCAGATATCTCAACCTCGAATCTAGAAGGTGGGTCTGTAGAGGTACAGCACGCCGAGAGCCAAGAAAAATTCTGGATCAAGGTGGTACGAATAGATGCGAGCACGGGCATCCTTTACGGGTTGGTAAAAAAAGAATTTGCGAAAGCCAAACTTTCGAGATGGCAGCCTGTGCAATGCCATGTTTTTCAAATCTGGGATGCAATATTCCCGCGGGCAAAAGAAACGCTTAACTTGGCCGACGGCAGTACCTATATCGGGGAAGTATCGGATGGATTTCCAGATGGTGAGGGAGTCTGGACTTTAGAGTATTGAACTGAATACGTTGGGGAATCTAAGGGCGGAAACTGGGAAGGCTTTGGAACAGAGACCGATCCCAATGGATTCACATACACCGGCGAATGGGAGAACGACAAACGACATGGCCAAGGAGTTTTGTCTGGGAAAGATAAAGATGATGGACGCCCAATGGCACTTTCCGGTGAGTTCAAAGACGGTCTTCCGATCGGTCAGGTCACCGAGGTTCGCCCCGATGGCTCGATCTATGTCGGCGGGGTGGGCCCAAAGGACGAAGGAGTTTGCAAAGAAGGCCGCGGTACGTGGACCTTTTTAGATGGAGCGGAGTATGTCGGGGAATTCAGAGATGACAATGTCAATGGGCAGGGTACCTGGACTTATCCGGATGGAGCGAAGTATGTCGGGCAATTGAAAGATGGGAAATTTCATGGCCACGGGACAATGACGTCTGTTGATGGAAGCATGTACGTTGGCGAATGGGAAGATCAATTTAGGCACGGACAAGGAGAGCAAACCTATGAAAGCGGAAACAAGTTTGCTGGTGAATGGAAGGACAAATATCCGTGGAAAGGGACAGTTATTGACGAGGATGGCGTCCCAATCGCAACCTACTTAAAAGGCGTCCGAAGTGACGACTCCTTTGATTCTAAGACCCGAAAGAAATGGTCGAATTTTGTTTCGAGCGCCGTCAGTGAGGTGATGGAAAGCCAAGGAATCATGTCAAAAGAATATGGACTGGGTGACAATTTTTACGAGCGATGGTGGTTGGACCAGGAAACAGGTTCCATGACTTTTATTCATAACGACCTTCCTGGCGTCATTGCCAAAATCCAAATTGTCGGTTCAGTTTCTACGGGTAAGAACGATTGGCTTTGGTCGTGGGCAAACACAACCATTTTGGACCAGGCGAAGGACCAAATGCATGTCGTTAAGGAGTATGGCGATAAAGAAGGGTATACACCTTTAACAACAAGGCTGATCGAAGACGAAGAAGATATAGAACAACTCGGTTGGCAACTGGTGTCGGTTGCTCACAGGTTATTGGATGCCAAGGGGGCTTATAGAGCCCCGGATAAACGGGGAGCCGGTTTTGTGATCTTTACTGACATTCAAAAAACGGGACACTTCCGATGGCCCGCCGATGCCAAGAAAGGCGGTGACAAGGCAAAAAATGGCTCCGGGACCGAGACCTATCCAGACGGGTCAAAGTATGTTGGCGAATTCAAGGACGGTCTCTTCCATGGTCAGGGCACCATGAGTTATGCCACCGCCACACTTTCTTCCGGAATGAAAGGTTCGAAATATGTTGGTGAATTCAAGGAGGGTCTTTTTCACGGGCACGGAACGCTCGTCTTGACTGACGGCACGCAGTACGCGGGAGATTGGAAGGAGGGTAAGCGCCACGGCCATGGCACGGTCACAGACGAATTATTCAAGTGCGCGGGAGACTTCAAGGATGATGAACTCCAAGGGGAGGGGACCTATACATTTCTTGATGGATCAAACGCCGATGTCGTAAGGATCACAGATAGTGAGTTCTTGGCAGAATCTGTTGGTGCCTTTTACACGGGAGAGGCATCTGACGGTGTTCCAAATGGGCGAGGAATCGCCGACGCATTTATGGGCAGGTACGTTGGTGAATGGAAGGACGGGTTAAAGCATGGATGGGGAACCGAGGACAGCACTGCTCGACATTTTGATATGTTGTCTTATCTTTCTGAAGAAGAGGGCATGCCATTACCAGAACATGCAAGGCGTTTTGGAGAATCTAAATATGTTGGGGAATGGCGGGAAGGGAAAAAGCATGGCCAGGGGACCGAGACGAGTTTGTTAGATGGGACCAAGTACGTCGGACAGTTCGAAGACCACAAATTTCATGGCGAGGGTGTCAAGACTTTCCCCGAGGGAGAAAAGGAAGTTGGTGAGTTTGTTGAAGGGAAACTGTATACCGGGTTCTTCTACGACCCGTCAGGGGTTGCCACCACTGTTTTATTCGGCATGAAGGGAACATACGCCGGGGAAATGACTGATGGCGTCCCCAGTGGTCAGGGGACTTTCACAACAGAAGACTTATCCTCGGATTCCGGTGGAGGAAAGTACGTCGGCGAATTCAAGGACGGTAATTTCTGCGGCCAAGGAACTTTGAATTTTTCGGACGGAGATAAGTACGTTGGTGAATTTAAGGATGGCAGATACAACGGGCAGGGAACACAGACCCTTGCCGAACGATCGACCTATTCCGGCGAATGGAAAGACCACCAGCCGCATGGCCAAGGAACTTGGACGGATTTAGAAGAGGG
>CAZNQF010000238.1:0-2624 GCA_964575125.1 uncultured bacterium | reverse complement strand
ATCATGAGATTTAACCAATGAGCCTAAAGTTTATTGATCAACTGCAAAAGTCGGAATAACTTTTTTATAAACGAAATAATTATAAAAACGTAACAAATAGAACAAAATCAAAATTGGAAATATAAACAACCCCTGTCTTGATATGACAAACCCGATTAGACCAAATAATGGAAATATTTGAGCCCTCTGGATATGACGAGGGTGTGATGTAAGAGCCATAACAATGGTAAACGGAGTACTAACAATTGAAGCAGTAGCTAAAACAGGATCATCCACTATCCAACCAAAGATGCAAGCCAGCAATAACATTAAACAAGAAATAACTCCAATTTTTTTTCTAGGAATATTTTTTTTATCGTTAGACTTTTCTATAAAATAAAGAATATAAATTCCCATAAATAGGGGTAAATATGAAATAAACATCAATATCCCAATATGGATATACGATAATCCCCAGCCTAACATCCAGCTAATAAAAAATAAAAAAAATATAGTTATCCAACCTGATATTTCATTTTTCCTTTCATACTCTATCACTATACCATGTTTTTTTTTCTTTAGAATCACCAACGTAAGAATTAGAATAATAATATATATGGAACCACTTATCCAATTTGAGAAATCCCAAAATGTATATCTATTTGAATATCCAGCCCGTGATGCCATTGCTGCAGCCATCACTGTCCATGGAGCAAACCATGTTATTAAATCATATTTTTCAATAAAGAGAAATGAATTAAAAATCCTCCTAAGGGATTTGTATATATAGGTGTTTGGTTTAACAAATCTTTCAATAATCATTTTTTATCCAATCAGTGGAGTTCCAGTGAAATATCCAATCAATTCATTAAGAATAATAAATCCTACTACTGATGAAGCTATAAAATATAAAATTTTAACAGTAGTTTCTGAAAATAAGCGCTTAGTTGTCCCTAAATAGAATTCTTCAAGAAAACTTGGGACTCCCCATTTAAACAAAATAAATACAGCAGTAAGCATACCACCCAATGGTAACATATATTTTGAAGATATCTCATCCATAAAATCAAAAAATGAAATATTAAGAAATGATGTAATATTCAAATTATCACCCAGTGAGAGGGAACAAAGACCACCAACAAACGTAATAATTGATCCAAATATTATAGTAGCCTTTTGCCTTGTCCATCCTTTTTCATCAATGAAATATGCGGTTACTACTTCCAAAATAGAGATTGCAGATGTAAGAGCTGCCAAAAATAATAAAAAGAAAAATAGGCTTCCCCAAAGAAGTCCACCTGCTAATGCGGGAAAAATAGTAGGCAATACTACAAAAATTAATCCAGGTCCTCCAGCAGGATCCGCTCCTACAGAAAATACTGTTGTAAAAATAGCTAACCCTGCCAATAGTGCAATTCCTGTATCAAGCAATAAAACCCAAAGTGCTGACTTGAGAAGATTTTGCTCCTTCCGAAGATAACTTCCATATGTAATCATCGTCCCCATTCCCAAGCTCAGAGTAAAAAATGAATGACCTAATGCTAATACAATACTTGACGCTGTAATATCTTCAAATTTAGGTTTAAACAAAAAAGAAAAACCTGCGCCTGCATTTGGTAAAGTTATTCCTCTTATAACTAAAATTATAAGTATTAAAAAGATAGTTGGCATCAAAACTTTTGTCCATTTTTCTATTCCTCCTTTTATACCCTGAATTATAACCAAAATAGTTAACCCCATAAAGATAAAATGCCAAATCAATGGTTTATAGGGGTCAGAAATAAATGAATCAAAAACTTTACCTGCAGCATCAGGATCGCCTACTAAGTCCGTAAATCCGCCCGTTAAAGCTATAAAAGCATATCGCAAGGTCCAACCCCCAACAACACCATAAAATGCTAAAATTACAAATGCTGACAAAACACCTATCATTCCTACACCTTTCCAAAATGAATTTGGTGCTAGCGTTTTAAATGCACCAACAGGACTTAATTGAGTTTTTCGACCAATCACAAACTCTCCAATTACAATTGGCATTCCTACAACTAGAATGCACAACAAATAAATTATCGTAAATGCTCCACCACCATTTTCTCCTGCGATATATGGATATTTCCAGATATTGCCCAAACCTACGGCCGAGCCTGAGGCTGCTAGAATGAAACCAAATTTTGAGCCCCAATGTTCTCTATTTTTCATAAGTTACTTCCATTAGCTAAGTTGTTTAATCTTTCTTATCGATAGGTGTTTCCATCACTTTCTGATGAGTTTTTAAATGGGCTTCCACAACTGCATCCATGAACCCATAAAAATAAATAAAGAATGTCCACCACGCTGCTTTATTTCTCTTTGAGATTGAAGTGGTCAAATTTTCGCATTTTACATCTAATCTGTATTCATTAAATTTTACAATACTATATATTTCAAGAGCTAACAAAACACTTCCCTTAATATAATTATCATTATAAAATTGTCCAGCTCCGGGGAATAGTAAGGCATATTTAGCTGCCTCAGAGGGTATTTTATTTCTTAGTGAATCTGTCGATTGAAATGTCGCAAAAGACAGATTTAAACAAATAATGATTGATAATAATATTCTATTCATCATGTTAATCTTCTAGCAAAGCGATACATTCAATTTCAAA
>CAZNQF010000237.1:0-2626 GCA_964575125.1 uncultured bacterium | reverse complement strand
TAAAAGTTTTTGAATGTAATCCTAAAGATTTAAATTTTTCTGATTTGGAATTCACATAAATATGTGATGCATGATTTTCTCCAACCAAAAAAACTGCTAATCCAGGAGTAAGGCCAGCCTCTTTTATATTTTTTATTCGCGGAATTAGCTCTGAATATACTTTCCGGCTAGCATCAATTCCGGAAAGAATCTGAGTCATTGTCAATAAAGAAGTTTTCTACTAAACTAAACTTTCATCAATATAGTCAACAAGAGATTGAATTCTATCTTCAATATCACCTGATGTCATTGATGTTGATTTTTTCTTAGCAAATAATTCATCTGCTATATTCATAGCTGTTAAGATAGCAATTCGGGCGGTAGTTTGATCTGAGGCAAGTCCACCTTCTACCTCTTTCATTTTTTTACTTACATACTCAGCAACTTCTTTAATATACTCAGGATCTGCTGGAGCTTTTACGGTATACTCATGACCGAAAATGCTAACCCTAACTAAAGATTTTTGTTCATCAACCATAATGTTATATCCTCTCTAGAATTGAAAGAAGATTTTTTACTTTTAATTCAACTTTAGCAATCTTATCAGCTTCCTGATTTCTTGATGACTCATTTATGTGAGATAATTTTTTTGCGTTTTTTAAATCTGTAACAAGATGTTTAACTTTATTTTCTAATGTATCTAGTATCTCTATTTTACTCATGTTCTTAGCTCTGCCTTAAATTTATTAATAACTTCTTTAATAATTAGCTCTGTGATTGAATTAACCTCTAAATCTTCAAGAGTTTTTGATTCACTTTGAAATATCATTTTAAAAACGATACTCTTTTTATTATTTCCAAGGGAATCATGTGTGTATAAATTTACGGGATTTATACTTTTAATCAATCCTTTACCGGATTTTTTTATTAATTTAATAATTTCTCTAGAATCTAAAGATTTTTTTACAACAAAATTAAGCTCTCTCTCAATTATTGGAAATTTAGAAATAGGTGAAAAATATATAGATTGATTGAATATTTTGATTAATGATTTTGTAAATAATTCAAAACCGAAGATATCAAATTTTTTATTTTTCAGAATAGTATCTAGTAATGTTTCAGATAACTTTCCGTACTTACCTAATAATTGTCCTTTAAGAAAAATATCGAAACCAGGGCTAAAAATATTATCATCATTTTTAGAAAACTTAAGTGAATTATTAAACAATAAGAGTGATAGTGTTTCAAGCTGACCTTTTACGGTAAACACACTTTGTATTTCATTTGAATTGTCTTTATGTATTGTTTCGGACAAAGTAAAACCAGTTGCTATACCGCTCATAAAGATTTCTTCTGCATAGTTATTTTTATTATTAAAATGAACACTGCCAGTTTCAAATAACTGAATACTATTTCTGTTATTCTTTTTATTAAAAATCATTGAATCTAAAAGGCCTGGTACTAAAGATGTACGAAGATGGGTCATAGTTTCACTTTGAGGATTCATAACTTTTATGGGATTTCCATTTAATTGCGAAATAGAATCTGTTACCATTGAATTAGAATAGCACTGATTATATCCAAAGCCTTTAAGAATATTTTCTACTTCAAACAGACTAGAATGGGGATCCTTACAAGAACTACTTAAATATCCTGAGAATGTTTTCTTTACAGGAATTTTATTATATCCATAAACTCTTATAATATCTTCAATTATATCAATATCTCTAGAGATATCTGGCCGAAAAGATGGAGGAATACATGTATATAATTCATCTGAAGTTGATATGACATCAATTTCCAATCCATTTAATATTGACTTAATATCATCGGAAGGAATATTTAAGCCAGATATTTTTCTAAGTTCTTTTAAAGACAAATTGATTTTATTTTTTTTATATTTTTTCTCTGGATAATTATCGGTCATTTTTGACACTAATTTTCCACCACATATTTTATTTACCAATTCAACAATGAGCCAAAACGCAGTAACGCATCCATCTGGATCTGCTCCTCTCTCAAATCGCTTTGATGCTTCTGTGCTTAATCCTAGATTTTTTGAACTTTTTCGTATTGTAACAGGATCAAAGTATGCTGATTCAATTAAAATAGATTTTGTACTATTTGACACGCCAGATCTTTTTCCACCCATAATTCCAGCAAATGCTAGAGGTTCTTTCCCATTAGTAATAATTAAATGTTTTTGATTTTTTTTTCTTTCTTCATCATCCAATGTCTTGATTTTTTCTCCTTTTTTACCATTTCTCACAGAAATATTATGATCAGGAAAATATTTTAAATCAAAAATGTGTGTTGGATGGCCAATATCGAGAACAACATAGTTTGATATATCCACTAAGCAATTTACAGGTCGCATCCCAGCAGACAATAAAGATTCAACCATCCATTTAGGTGTTTCAACCATTTTTATATTATCCATAATACCAGCAACATATCTAGAGCAGCCTTTTGGATTTTCTAGAGAAATATTAATATTATAATCTTCCTTAAATTTCGATACATTATTTTTTAAAGGTATTAATTTTTTATTAAGATTTACCGCTATTTCTCTAGCAATGCCTAAATGAGACTTAGCATCAGGTCTATTTGGTGTAATATCTAAGTCAATTGTTTCTAAATAAGGAGA
>CAZNQF010000236.1:0-2652 GCA_964575125.1 uncultured bacterium | reverse complement strand
TAGATGATAATCTTGTATTTTATGGTTCGACTAATAGCGAATATATTACCGTATATATTTTAGGTGACCAGCTAGTGATTGTACCGGATGACAATTATTTTAATTACGAGGTAAATCTCGATTGGGATCCTGAATCTGATGAAGAAGAAGATAGTCTGTTGGTTTATTACCCAGATACAATAAGTGTTAGTGTAAACGATGGTAGTGTCCTTGATTCTCGATCATTTGCTGTACGGATTACTCCTGTAGGTGACCCACCAATTCCCGAATCATTCAGTGTGGATTTGGTAGAAGATGAGGTTGCATATATCGTTTTGTCTGCAACGGATATAGATAGCTATGATGATGAAATGACATTTTATATTGTTGATTTTCCTGCCAACGGTACTTTAGAACAGCAGGAAAGGGCAATTGATGTATACAATTACATTCCTGATGAAAATTATTTTGGATCCGATCAATTTACATATCGTGTTTCAGATGGAGAATTATATTCAGAGGGATTGGCAACCGTGTTGTTAGATATCAGTTCCGTAAATGATCCTCCAGTTGGATTTGAAGATTATTACGATACAAATGAAGATAATATTTTAGAAGTAAATTTAGAAAATGGGATTCTCAGCAATGATTTAGACTATGAAAGCAATCCATTAACAGTATTGCCATTGGATACAATTTCAAATGGTGGAACAATTAGTATAAATAATGATGGTTCATTTATTTATTATCCAAATTTTGGTTATATCGGATATGACGTGTTTACTTATAAAGCATTTGATGGAACACACTATTCAGATGTGACTACAATTACAATAACAACGACATCCGAAAATGATTTGCCTGTCGCGGTACCTATGACTGTGACCATGCAAGAGGATGGTGAAATTACTTTAACCCTAGTGGGATATGATGAGGACAGTCAGGATGAAAATCTAATTTTTGAAATTGTGGATTCACCAGCTAATGGAACTCTATACACAGGCAGAGCATCCTCAACATATACATATGCGCCTTACAATGATTACAATGGAGATGATCAATTTACTTTCCGTGTATCGGATGGTATTTCTTATTCGGAACCGGGAATCGTTTCAATTACAGTTACACCTGTAAATGATGCCCCAATAATAATGGATATTTCTGTTCAAGAAACACTTGAAGATATTCCTATCATTATCCCAGTAGGAATAATTAATATTGAAGAGGATCCGTTAGTTGTTGAAATTGTGAATGAGTCACAAAATGGAGTATCATTTGTTGATGATCGTATTGTTCATTATTCTCCTAATTATGGGTTTAGCGGAAATGATAATCTTGTTATTCAAGTAAGGGAAACCGGGAGCGATTCATTAATTTCCAATCAAATGTCAATTGCTATTATTATTACCGCTGTGAATGATGCCCCTGTTGCTGAATCATTTGAGGTTGATTTGGTAGAAAATGTTGGAATGTCACTAACCTTGGTAGGATATGATGAAGATACAGATGATGAAAATCTTGTATTTGAGATTGTAGATCCTCCCTCGCATGGTACATTGACTTCAAATAGAATAATAGCAGAGTATATTTATACACCGGAAACAAACTACAATGGTCAAGACAGCTTCACATATCAAGTGTTTGATGGTGAATTATATTCGAGCTTGGGGGTTGTTTCAATATTTATTGATTCGGTCAATACTGCTCCGGTGATTTTGGATGTTAGCGATCAGATTACAGATGAGGACATTACATTAGGAGTTGATATAGTTGTAAACGATGGAGAAAATGATTCTCTATCAATTGATATTGTGGGTGACCCACTTCATGGTTCTGTAGATAGTATAACGACATCAGATGGAATAAATTTTATCGTTTATTATACACCTGAGTCAGGCTTCAATGGATTGGATAATTTTGTAATTCAGGCTATAGAGGTAGAGAGTGGACTATCATCTGATCAAATTAATATTTCTGTAACTGTTGTTCCTGTGAATGATGCACCGCATGCAGAGGCCATGATAATAGAAATGGCAGAGGATGAATCAATATCTATAACCTTAGTTGGATATGATGAAGACAGCCCTGATGAAAGTCTTACTTTTGAAATTATTGAGAATACAACAAATGGTTTGCTTGCTTCCGACAGAGCTTTAGCTGAGTATAGTTATACGCCTCAGAGTGAGTTTTATGGAGAGGATTATTTTACTTTTAGCGTTAGCGATGGAGTATTAACGGACACATCGATGGTTTCCATTATAATTGTATCTGTAAATGATGCTCCAGTACTAACTGATGTGCCACATCAAATTATGGATGAAGACAGTGAGCTGACAATTACACTATTTGCAGATGATATAGATAATGCCGATTTATCTTTTACTGCTATCAGCGATGACGAATCTGTAATTACATCAATAATTGAAAATTCATTAACAATTTTACCTGAGCCAGATCATTTTGGCACAGCAGTACTAACAGTTATAGTTAGTGATGGTGACCTTACAGATTCGGACACCTTGGCACTTACAATCAATGCAGTCAATGACTCTCCAGTCGTGCTTAATCCTATCGGAGAAATAACTATAGATGAGGATAGCCCTGAACTAATTTTAGCTGATCTAGATACGGTATTCCTTGACCCAGAAAGTGAAATTACATTTTCTCATTTAA
>CAZNQF010000235.1:0-2678 GCA_964575125.1 uncultured bacterium | reverse complement strand
TTTTTTAATTGATTACGATCTTTGTCGGCTAATCGTAGGGAGCTGGGTAGCGCAGTGTCAGGCCAAATTATAAGGTCAGGATTAAATTCATTTCCTTTATCTAAAAGTTCATACATTAGATCAAAAGTTTTATCGCGATATTGTCTCTCCCATTTTTTATTTGGATCAACTGAAGGCTGGGTAACTACTACATCAATAGATTTTTGAAATTGCTCATTTTTAAACTTTTTTATTTTTTGATTTCCATTTATCCAAATAAGTAATAACAATAAAATTGAAAAAATAGCATAACTGTATCTATTACTCACATTGTAAATAAAGTAATATATAAACAAATTCAAAAATAAAATCCAAAGTGCTATACCAGCACCACCTGTCACATCCAATAATTGAATCATTGTAGTGTATCTAGACTGAGTAAGAGATAGGTCCATCCATGGAAATCCTAACGAACCAAAACTTCGCACCCATTCCATAGATATCCAAACAAAAGGAGCAATCCAAAAAAATATCTTTTTAAAGTTAATTAATAGATGTAGAGTAAGAGAAAAAAATCCCCAAAACAATGCTAAATAAAATACTGCTCCAATCAAGGAAAGAAACACCGGAATAAAACCAGCACCACTGTTAAATCCAATCCAATATAATGAAATAAAATGAGATGTGATTCCTGCCAGATATCCACATTTAAATGATTCTTTTATATCTGAGCAATTTTTTATGGAAATAAATAATGGAATAAATC
The DNA here is from genome assembly GCA_964575125.1 of uncultured bacterium. Taxonomy (GTDB): domain Bacteria; phylum Fidelibacterota; class Marinisomatia; order Marinisomatales; family AB-629-J13; genus AB-629-J13. The sequence continues at coordinate 1,933 of CAZNQF010000235.1, read as the reverse complement.
CAAACCATGCAAAAAATCCCAATGGAAAAGGTGGATATGACAATCCAATTAATATACCACTTATAATTGAATTTGAATTTTTATTTTTTAAGAGAATATTCAAAAACCGAGCGATTTTAACAGTTTATTTCTGTTTTCTGTTTATCAAGATAGCTCTGTAATATTAGTGCTGCTGCTGTTTTGTCAATTATAGGCTTATTAGATCCGGTTTTTATATTTTGTTTTATTAATGACCTTATCGCTAATTGAGAAGTTAAACGTTCATCTTCAAGGATAACTTCAAATTTATTTTTTTTTAATAACTTTGAAAATTTCCTTATAGACTCAGATTGCTTAGTTTCATTGCCATTCATACCTAAAGGAAATCCTATCACAATTTTTTTAATATTAAATTCTTTAACTACAGAAATGATTTTTTCAAGTAAATATTCAACAGATTTATTTTTAATTGTTTTTAATGGCGTTGCAATAATGTGTAATGGGTCTGATACTGCCAGCCCAGTACGGCTTGTTCCATAATCAATCCCAAGTATTCTAGTTAACATAGTACCTGAAGAAACTATCTACCCATTCTTTCAACTGTATCCACGCTTTTGATTTGTGATACTTTTTTTATTACTCTATCTAATTGTCTAAGATTACCTACACGAATTATCAATATCATTTTTGCAATTCCATGGATAATTTTTAAATCTAGACTGGTAATATTTATATTTAAGCTGGATATACATTCAGTAATATCTTTTAAGCCACCCTTCCTGTCAATTCCCGTAATTTTTAATCTTACATTGAATTCCTCTTTTCGACCGACATTCCATTCAACAGGGACTAAACGATCTGATTCTCCTTGTAATAAGGGTAGGCTTTTGCAGGATGATTGATGCACTGTGATTCCTCTTCCTCTAGTAATAAATCCAATCATTTCATCTCCAGGAATAGGGTTGCAGCATTTCCCAAAATGAACCATTAAGTCGGTTATTCCTTGAAGTTTAATACCGGAAGTTTTTGCTCTCGCATCTTTAATAAACTTATCATTGGATTCAAACTCTTTATCGTTTAAAACCTCTATTTCTTTTGGTTGAATTTTTCGAATGATGTTTTTAACAGTAATTTTACCATTCCCAATCGCTTCCATAAAATCATCTTTAGTTTTATATCCAAAATCAGAATGTTTCCGTATTATTTTTTTATAAAGGGAATAAATTTTATTTCTTCTAAGAGATTTCTCTAATATTTCCTTGCCAATATTTATACATTCTTTTTTTCGAATTGATTTTAAATACCGATTAATTTGGGTTCTAGCTTTTGATGTTACTGCAAATTTTAACCAACCATAACTCGGTTTTTGTGTTCGAGAAGTAAGGACCTCAACTCTGTCACCATTTTTTAAAACAGTATTTAATGGTACAACTTTATGATTTACTTTCGAGCCTAAACAATGAAGACCAACCTGTGTGTGAATCTGGAAAGCAAAATCAATAGAAGTAGAATGTTTTGGTAGCTGAACCAAATCACCTTTAGGGGTAAAAACAAATATTTCATCATCAAATAAATCAATTTTTAACAGATGCATAAATTCATTTGAATCAGCAGTTTCACTTTGTAAAATTTCAATTAGGTCTCTTAACCATTTGACACTGCTATCCAAATCAGATGATACCTTTTTACCTTCCTTATATTTCCAGTGAGCAGCAACACCAATCTCAGCAGTTTTATCCATATTACGTGTTCTTATTTGGATTTCTACCATGTTTCCATTTGGGCCAACTACTGTAGTATGTATCGATTGATAACCATTGGATTTTGGTGTCGCAATAAAATCTTTAAATCTTTCTTGTATTGGTGTATATAATTGATGAATAACACCTAAAACTAAGTAACATTGTTCGAGCTCATCTACCAACACACGAATAGCATACAGGTCATAAATTTC
>CAZNQF010000234.1:1174-2704 GCA_964575125.1 uncultured bacterium | reverse complement strand
TTAAGTGTATATTGCTCTAATAGCTCAAAATCATTTTGAAGTTTATTATCCCACTGATCTTCAAGGATATCTTTATTAGAAACCATAAGTTCTGATAAGGTTATTATGTCAAACTCATTTGGATGAATTTTAACAAAAGCAAGTAAATCACTAATATAAATTTGAGCTAATTGTCTTTCTTTATTAGATTTTACAAGTTCCTTTCTTTTTCTCTCTTCTTCTTCTTTCTTTTTAGCTAATTCCTCTTTCTTTTTATTTTGAATAAATTCATTAGTATTGTTTTCTAGCAATAGTAGTTCTTTTTCATTAATTTCATCAATATTTAGAACCTTATTAAGATTTTTAGCCATTCTCCATTCATTCAAAGCTTGCAAAGATTCTTGATCAAAAATTCCATCAATTGATCCTTTATAAAAACCTAAAATAGATAAAAGTTCTTGTATTTTTTTTGATAATTTTTGTTTTAGTTCCGCTTCTTTCTTTTTCTTTGCTGCTAGTTCTTGAGCCTTCTTTTTAGCCTCTTCCTCTTCTTTCTTTTTCTTTGCTGCTAGTTCTTGAGCCTTCTCTTCCTTCTTTTTCTTTTCCCTTAATTTTTTAGCTTCTTCCTCTTTCTTTTTCTTAGCCGCTAATTCTTTTTCTTTTCTTTTTTTCTCTTCTTCAGCTTTTTTCTGAGCAAAAACATCTATTACTTTTCCATTACAAGAATAAATACCATCTACGTAAGTACATTGTGATTCAACTTTTTCATATTCACGAGAACAAGTATATATGTTGTCCTCGTACGAACATGTTATATGTCTTTGACATTCTGTTACAGAACCTGCATGATATAAACAAACTTTAGCAGCTTCTTTCTCATTAAATATCGGTTGTAATACAACTTGCAAAAATCTTTCTCTATCATCTCTTTTTTCGTAAACTGTTTCAGCTATATATTGACCTTTATCATTAGGCTTATTTGATCCTTTTATGTAAACTGGTTGTGTTTTTCTAGCTGTATTTAAATCAAGTTTTCCGGTAATAATGAAATGATCTTCCTTAAGTTTAAAGATAATTTTTTCTCGGTGCTCCTGTTGTATCTTGAAATCTCTGGTAAGTTTAACAAAGTTAAGCTCTCCATGTTTTATTGTGACTATGTCAACAACTATATCCGTTATGGATTCAGTTTTAGCCTTACTTCTTTTCCCTATTTGTCTCCAAAATAACATGTACTCACCATCCATTGAATTACTCAAAACAGGTGATACTACTTTTGTTTTAGGATTTTTAATTTCTGATGAATCGGAGATAATATTTGAATCTGAATTATCAGTTAGAGGCGTATCAGAATTTGCAACTTGTTGTTTTGAACCAAATTTAGCAATTCCATCTTTTATTATTTTGTCTTCTGTTTTGCGACGCTCGATAACCTTATCAATAGATTCCATATATTTTAGAGATTGTAATATATTTAATTGATATAATATAATAACTAGAGACATAATTGCCGATAAAAATAGATTGTTTGTTATAGCTACATCAGAAATTGAA
>CAZNQF010000234.1:0-1164 GCA_964575125.1 uncultured bacterium | reverse complement strand
TAACTTGCCTCTAATTTTTTTATCAAAAATTCGTGTTTTCCAATAAAAATCAAGGTCAGAATTTGGATATGATTTGAATCTAAATACATGTTTTCCTTTCAAATCCCCTGTATCTTTAAGATTAAATTTGATATGAGAAATTTTTGAATTGATGGAATTAAGTGAACCACCACTATCTTGTACTTCAATGTTTTTGACTTGATTATCTCTAATCTCGAAAACAAATTTATCTTTATTACCAACTTTGAATCCAAGCTCTGGAGGTACACGATTTTCTATGAAATTCCATACTACCTCGACTTCATACTTTCCATCAAATTCATTTTCTTTCCCAAAAACATTAAAAGAAAATAAAATAATAAATAAAATTAGATATTTCATAAAAAAATTTAACAACTATGTTTATTTATAATACGAAAAGATAAACAATAAAATGAATATATTCGATATATAAAGCCTATATTTTATAAATTATTTATTAATACAAAGAAAATAAACACTGATATCAACAGATACTAAAGAGTAAGTGATTTTTCTAAAAATTTATCAATATTGCCATCTAGTATATCATTAACATTTGATGATTCATGGTTTGTCCGTAAATCTTTTATCAATTTATATGGATGTAAAACATAGGATCTAATTTGATGTCCCCAACCAATTTCTTTTTTTTCACTATGAATTTTATTTTCTTCTTCTTTTCTTTTTTGTAATTCAAGTTCATATAATCGTGATTTTAACATAGCCATTGCATGCGATTTATTTTTATGTTGAGAGCGATCGCTTTGACATTGTACTACTATTTCTGTTGGAATATGTGTTATCCTAACTGCGCTATCAGTTTTATTGACATGTTGACCGCCAGCACCAGATGCTCTGTAAGTATCTATTCTTAAGTCAGCATCACTAATTTCAATTTCTATTTTATCATTCACTTCAGGAAAAACCCAAACACTGGCAAAACTTGTATGCCGTCTTTTGTTACTATCAAAAGGAGAGATCCTTACAAGTCGATGTATTCCGCTTTCTCTCTTTAACCACCCGTAAGAAAAATCATTTACAATTTTAAGTGTACAGGATTTTATGCCAGCTTCTTCTCCACGAGTTTGTTGAAGAAGAGAAACTTTACTTTCATGACTTTCAGCCCAACGTATATACATACGT
>CAZNQF010000233.1:1482-2705 GCA_964575125.1 uncultured bacterium | reverse complement strand
CAATTGAGCTGATAGATACGCAATCATTGATGCAAAAACTGCAGGACCAAATAGACCAAATACCTTTGTAAACATTTCAGAGTTAACTGGTGACCAATCAGTGTGTGGCAATGAATCTGCTAGAAGAATCAACCCCATCACAAATAAGGCTGCCACTAATCCCGTAATTACAACCTGATCAGCTTTATTCTTACCATACAATTCCGAAATTAGATCTGTAACCAAGAAAGTGATCGGATATGGTAAAATTCCTACAGATAGCTCAAATGTGTATAATCCAAAAGGCGACCAGGAAAAAAATTTCTGAAATATCAGGTTTGAGCTAACTAATGAAGCTATAAAGATACCAGCAAGAATTAAATAAAATTTGTTCTTAAAATTCATTAATAGCAGTCAAGACCGTAATAGTCTGTTTTTATTGTAGGAGTTTCAATTAATCGGACTCTATGCAGTTTAGCTCTTTTAATTTTCTTTTCGATGGCTTCCCAAATGTACATAACCATATTTTCTGATGAAGGCTGTTTATTTTTGAACCAATCTATGTCTTTTTCAATTTGCGAATGATCCATAATTTTTATAACGTGATTATCAACTATTTCTTTTAAATGACCTAGGTCAACAATAAAACCAGTTTCAGGATTTATACTTCCTTTTACAGTAACCTCTAATGTGTAATTATGACCATGAACCTTCGCATCATCTCCAAATACCGCTTCATTTTTTTCCTTTGACCAATCATCATGTCCATATTGATGAGCGGCACAAAAATAGAAAACTTTAGTTAAAAATTGCATATTTTATATTTGTATGGTGCAAATAATATCTTAAATTAAAATTACATTATATATGGATATAAATCTGTATTTATCCATTTTTTTTGGAGGGGCATAAATCTACTAAGACGCAGTCCAAACATTTTGGACGTCTTGCAATGCAAACAGCCCGCCCGTGGTCAATAACCATATGGGTGAGCTTTATCCAATCCTGCTTGTTAAATATTTTCATCAACTCCATTTAAAGTTTTCCAACAATACTCACCTAACTCTTATATCTCAAAAGTCAAGTGGTTAAATTTATTTTTTACAGTAGGCTAGTTTTATTACTTTGTATAGTAATAGAATACGTTGGTTTTACCCATTTTCATATAAAATTATTTTAGAAGGCAAAAACTTTAATAAAAACACCCTACAAAAGTTAAATATTTATTTCTAAAGCTTTTTATT
>CAZNQF010000233.1:0-1472 GCA_964575125.1 uncultured bacterium | reverse complement strand
CAATTTTTTTTGCATCAGTCCCTTTAGAAAAACCCAATAAATTCATAATTCTAATCATATGAGTATCTATTACCATGGAAGGAATATTAAAGATTTCTCCTAGAATGCAATTAGCTGTTTTTCTTCCTACGCCAGGAAGTTTAATTAATTCATTTAAATTGTCAGGGACTATACCACTATAATTTTCTACAATCTTAAGGCTAGATCCCTGAATATTTTTAGCCTTTTGATTATGATATCCACACGAGTGAATATCATTTGATAAATCTGTTAACTTGCAATAAGCAAAATCTTCTACGGACACATACTTCTGGAATAAAGATTTTGTAACTAAATTTACTCTTTGGTCTGTACATTGAGCAGACAATATGGTTGCTACTAATAATTCGTGAGTAGATTTATAATTGAGCGAACATTTTGATTTCGGATAATATTGATAGAGTATATCTACAACTTCTGCAGCTCTTTTTTTCTCTAAAACACTTGATTTTATCACATTTCAGGTAACAATGATTTTATATTATTAAAAATTGATGATTTACTCAAAATCATTCTACACCCAGCTTTCTTAAGTAAATCATGGTGCTCTTTAATAATATTTTCCATATATCCAATTAAATCGATATTATTATTTTTTTTCACAATTCCTTTAATAAAATTTATGTCACCATATTCTACATCATTTAAGTCTATAATTATCAATTTTAATTCGTTAGAAACATCTGAAATATTCTCGCAAAAACCAAAATCATATTCAAACTGGCTTAATCTTTCAGAAATTTTTGTTCCCATTTCAAAATCTTTAATAAATAATCCAATATCCATTTCAAATTAGCTCCGGAATGTTATCATTATTAAAATCAGATGCTAAACTGATTGCTTCGTATTCATTCAATATTTTATCCAAATTATATTTTAAATCTTCTAAGTTAATCCCACGATGAATCCCGCTAAAATTATTAAATTTCAATATACACTTTCTCATTAGGCTTTTTGCACCTTTTAAATTATTATTTCCAAGATGGACAAAACTTACAGACAATTGAATCAATCCCTGAATAAATTGTCTGTCTTCTAAATAATAATCTGACCATAAATCCTCCCAATGTTCATGAGCTTCAAAATAATTACCTTCGTGATATGCCTCTAACCCAAGAAAAAATAATTCCTGTTTCTTTTTTTCATCATTCACTAATACTCACCGAATCCTTCATGCTAAAATGCTTTCCATCAAATTGCACAGTTGATGCCTGATACACCGGATCATGTTCAAAAAAAATAATCCATTCTTCCTCAACAATTTTTCTTTCTCTTTCAAACGTTCTAATGTGTATTCCCAGTCCCGCAATGCAAATGTTTCCAAGATCAATCCATCTTTGTCTGTGACAGTGGCATTTGATACTTTTTCAATGGTTTTTTTTTCTTGTTTGTTTTGTTTTTCTTCTTTCTCTTCAAAATTGTTTCTATCTTTG
>CAZNQF010000232.1:2139-2714 GCA_964575125.1 uncultured bacterium | reverse complement strand
AATCACCCCATCATTTAAATATGTGTCCCCACATTTAGCGTCTTATTTACCCGTTGTTGAACCTATATTTAATCCTATTTTTGCATTATTATTTTTAGGAGAACATATGGGCATAAATGCCGTGATAGGCGGTGCCCTAGTTTTATCGGGAGTTATAGGACGTGGAATTGTCCAAGATCTGGGCCAGCCTAGCAATAATAATGTGTGAATAATTTCTTTTGAATTGAATCTATAAATACCCCATTACTATTCTTGTTTCACATTTGTTTCCACGTTTAGTTTTCTCTCCATTTTACGGTATGATTTTTTTAATAAACAACAAACATATTAGCAATGACTGATACATTATTTAATATTCCAAAACCAGAAAACGAACCCATAAAAAACTATTCCCCTGGGTCTCCGGAGAAGTCTTCTCTAAAGTCCAAAATCACTGAGATGAAATCCACAACGGTTGAGATCCCGGTTATAATAGGTGGACAGGAAATAAAAACCGGAAATACAGGTACCTGTATTATTCCCCATGACAATCTACATGTTTTACTGATGTACATATAGATTTTGGAAATCCTTTG
>CAZNQF010000232.1:0-2129 GCA_964575125.1 uncultured bacterium | reverse complement strand
GCCATAGAGTCTGCATTGGACACATGGAATTTGTGGTCAAAGACATCTCTAGAGGAACGGGCAAATATTTTTTTAAATATGGCAGATCTTTTAGCAGATTCATGGAGAGATACCATTAACGCTTCCACTATGCTGAACATGAGCAAAAATGCTTTCCAAGCTGAGATCGATGCGGCCTGTGAGCTAATTGATTTCTGGAGATTTAATGCATGGTTTGCTTGCGAATTATATCAGCAACAGCCCATGTATTCTCCGGATGGAATGAAAAATTCCACAGAGCACCGACCTTTAGAGGGATTTGTTTTTGCTGTAACTCCATTCAACTTCACCAGTATCGCAGCGAACCTCCCCTCTGCCCCTGCTCTCATGGGAAATGTAGCTTTGTGGAAACCAGCATCTAGCGCAGTTTATCCTGCATATTTTCTGATGAAATTATTTAAGGAAGCAGGGCTACCAGATGGTGTCATTAATTTTATTCCAGGAGATGGGTCGCTGGTAGGTCCATCAGTCATGAGAGATCCCAATCTTGCTGGAGTTCATTTTACTGGCTCAACTGCGGTATTCCAAAATATGTGGAAAACTGTTGGTGAAAATATTCATAGCTATAATACCTACCCACGAATTGTAGGAGAAACAGGGGGGAAAGACTTTTGTATTGCCCACGAATCCGCCAATATCAACGGATTGGTTACCTCCATGGTTCGGGGAGCTTTTGAATTTCAGGGACAAAAATGTTCCGCGCTCTCTAGAGCTTATATTCCCGAAACTATTTGGGATGAAGTGAAAGAAAAATTTATTGCTGAGGTAAACTCTATTAAAATGGGAGATCCAGAGGATTTTACCCATTTTGTTAATGCGGTCATTGACAAATCATCTTTTGACTCAATCTCAGAATATATAGACTATGCAAAAAAATCTGATGATGCTGAAATACTCACAGGGGGCGGTTACAATGAATCGATTGGATTTTTTATTGAACCCACCACTATATTGACAACAGACCCCCAATTTAAAACCATGAAAGAGGAAATCTTTGGTCCTGTACTAACTATTTTTGTTTATGACTCAAAGGACTGGGATGAGACCCTTAAGCTTGTGGATTCTACCTCTCCCTATGCCCTTACGGGTGCGGTCTTTGCAGATGACCCTGAAGTTGTGAGTGAGGTAAAACAAGCGCTAACACACTCAGCCGGAAATTTTTATATTAATGACAAGCCAACGGGAGCGGTAGTAGGACAACAGCCCTTCGGAGGAAGTAGGGCATCAGGAACAAACGATAAGGCGGGCTCTATATTCAATTTGATCCGATGGGTATCACAACGTACCATTAAAGAAACATTTGAACCTCCCACTGATTATCGATATCCATTTATGGAAGAAAAATAGTGGCTCAATGTATTAACCGTACTGCATATATCAATATATGCATATTTGCTTTCGATCCGCTCCAGCTTTCATTTAAAACTTTCTTTATCACACACCTTAAAAAATAATTCGATAAAATATTTTGTCAATATATTCTGAGATAAACCCTCTTAAAAAAGTTATCATTCACTCCCCGGGAATTGAGCACCATTTCACTTTACCTGAAAATACCTTTGAGTGGATAAAAGATGAAAACGGAAAGATGATCAATAACCCTGACTATCTATTGTTTGATGACCTTATCTCACCAGAAGAAATGAAAGGTGAGCACTCTCAATTGATGAATATTTTAAAGACCTTTACCGGCAACAAAAATACCATACAATTTTGGGATTTATTGACTGAATCGGTTGACAAATTTGATAATAAATCTGAGATATTAGAAGAATGCCTTAAGCTTGATTATGATTTATATGGGAATAACTTTCCAATAGATAAAAGCAAATTATTGAGCTTGAATTCTCATCAATTTTTGCATGTTCTTCTATCTGGAAGGTTGAAAAATGATCAGATTACACCTGTGCTAAAGTGGCCACTACCAAATCTAATATTTACGCGAGATATCGCTGCAATGGTTGGCAGTACACTTCTTTTGACCTGGGCAAAGCGAAATGTAAGAAAAAGAGAGATGCTATTAACAAAATATTTATTTCAAAAACATCCACTATTTAAAGATATAAATTCATTTGATTTTCATAAATATC
>CAZNQF010000231.1:2435-2715 GCA_964575125.1 uncultured bacterium | reverse complement strand
GTCAGTGATTGGAGCTCTACTCATTTTAGGTAATTTCTGGCTTATCCAAACGATAGATCTTCCTATGTGGCAAATTTCAGTAATGATTTTTATTCCCGCTTGGATTGGTCAGTTTATTGGGCACAAGATTGAAGGAAGGAAACCCTCATTTTTTAAAGACCTACAGTTTTTGCTCATCGGTCCAGCGTGGTTGCTTTCGTTCATTTATCAAAAATTAGGAATTCGTTATTAAACTATTTGCAAGTAGAATAAATACATTGTGATATCTGTGATATACATT
>CAZNQF010000231.1:863-2371 GCA_964575125.1 uncultured bacterium | reverse complement strand
GATATAGTTGATTTTTTAAAGACAGAGTATTCTGTAGGTCATTTTTACGCTCATTTAATTGTAAAAAAAACAAAATAAATAATAGCTAAAGGATTATAAATGAAACAGATATTCAAAAATATTGCAATTATAATTTTAGGTATAATAATCGGAATGATTATTATTAGTGGAATACATTTTTTAGAAGGCCTAGTGTTTGTTAAACCTGAAAATTTTAACCATATGAATGCAATGAATTGGGATTTAAAATATTTTATTTTTCCATTTTTAGCACACTCGATTGGTACCTTATCGGGTGCATTTATTGCTTCTAAATTATTAAGAGGTAATAATATAATAATTCCACTAACTGTTGGCGTATTTTTTCTTTGGGTAGGAATATATATGGTAATGATAATACCTGCTCCAATTTGGTTTATATCTTTGGATCTTATTTTATGTTATATCACAATGGCTTTGTTGGGATGGAAAATTAGTAAATAATTATTAGGAGAGATAATATTAATGATAATTTTAAAAAAATAATATTATTTTTTTCTTTTGGATTGTTAATTTCTCAAAATAATGAAATGGAGAATTTATCCAAATATCTAGACGCAATTGAGCCCAATATAGGTAAAACCTATAAAGGAGAGTTTGCTGAGTCAACTCCCGAGAAACCAGTTTTTGATGTCCAGCGTTGGGAAAGAATACTAAATGGTAATGGTGTCAAAATTACTCACTCCGTAAACAGTGGAGAATATGGTGGTGAGTCAATAATAATGTGGGACTCAAAATTAGAAAAGCTTGTATCGTGGTATTTTACAACTGCGGGTTTTTATACTCAAGCTATTGTTGAGATTGATGATGATAAAATTATTGTAATTGAAAAGGTAACGGGAAATCAAAATGGGATTACAGAAGTAAAATCAATTACTCAATTAATGTCAAATGGAGAGAAACATACAAAGGCCCAATACCTTCAAAATGGAAAATGGATTGATGGACATGATATCTATTACAAAGAAAGTCCAGAAGACAAAATTAAATTTAGGTAGAGCTTTTCATCTTAAATCTATGATTGAAAAACATAATAATTGTTAAAGGACCACTGGAATGATTATTGATGTTTTGCTACCCCTATCGCTCATTTTTATAATGTTTACATTAGGGCTTGGGTTAACAATTGAAGATTTTAAAAATGTTTTGCGTGACCCAAAAGCATTTTCGGTGGGTATTCTAAACCAAATGGTATTACTACCTATAGCTACGTTTATTATCGTTTCTGTAATTGCTTTGCCAAAAGAAATGGCTGTAGGTATGATGATACTTGCCTGTTGTCCTGGAGGAGTGACCTCTAATATAATCACTAAACTAGCAAAAGGAGATACCGCGCTATCAATATCATACACTGCAGTGGTAAGTATCTCAAGTGTTATTACACTACCATTGATTGTAGGATTTTCAATGCAACATTTTATGGGATCAGACGCACCAGCTATTAATATACTATCTTTAGGCTTAACAAT
>CAZNQF010000231.1:0-853 GCA_964575125.1 uncultured bacterium | reverse complement strand
GTTTATATGTAAATACAAAACATAATAATATAGCAAATATATTTGCTCCTAGTGCGAATAAAATATCAACTTTATTATTTGTAGTAATTGTTGCAGGTGCATTGGCAAGCGAGTGGGATACATTTATCGATAATTTGAGCGCACTGGGGCCTGCTATTCTTACATTAATTATAATAATGTTATGTATTGGTTATAATAGTGCTAACTGGTTTAGTATGAATAGAAAACAAGCTATCACTGTATCCATAGAGTCTGGCAAACAAAATGCAACGGTAGGTAATACAATCGGCAATCTAATACTAAATCAGGACAGTGGTATATCAATATTAAGTCTCCCCTCTGGTGTGTACGGGATACTGATGTATTTTGTTTGTTTACCCTTTGTGCTGTGGTTGATAAAACAAAAATAAATATTATGTCAAACAATAAAATTATATCTAAAAAACTAAAAGCTATTGTTTTTACAGATATAGTTAATTTTACTCAAATTTCTGCAGATGATGAAAGATATGCTCTTGAATTGATTGATAAGCAAAGAGATATCATGAAACCTATAGTTGAGAAGTATAGTGGTGAGTGGTTAAAAGAGATAGGTGATGGTGTTTTGATAAGTTTTGACAGTAGTCTTGATGCTGTGCAATGTTCTATTGAAATTCAAAAAGCACTTAAAGATATTGATGATTTTGATATCCGTATAGGTATTCATCAGGGAGATATATTTATAAAGGATGGTGATGTTTATGGTGATGATGTAAATATTGCATCAAGAGTAGAGGGATTTTCTCCTGAAGGGGGAATTTCTCTATCTGACAAAGTTCACAAAGATATCTCAGGTGTAAAGGAAATTAAAACT
>CAZNQF010000230.1:0-2769 GCA_964575125.1 uncultured bacterium | reverse complement strand
CAGTATTTTTAACAAAAAAAAAACTTTTGATTTATAAATATAATATCAACAATATTAAATTATGGCTTAAAACTTAGAAAAAAAACAACATAATCATCTCTATAATATTTTCAAGGTTGAATCAAAGATCCGAATCCCTTCGTACGTTTCAAAAATTAATATTTTAGTAAATCATTAAAATAGCAAAGTTTATATCCTTCTTACAAAACATTATAATTTAATATAAATTTATATGTTCTATGAAACAAATAAGTTTTTATAAATACATAAAAACGAATAATATTTCTTCAAATGAATTATACTTAGATTCTAATTTGAAGCCTAAAATATTTTATACAAAATTTAATAATATATATTTGCAACCTTATTAGTTGACCGTAATTACACAAGACTTTTATATTTTTGATGATTTTGAAAGAGTTTATTCTTATAATAAACATATTAAAGTAATAATAAATATTGAAAATGAAATAAAAAAAACATCACAATTAATTCCTCAACTTGAAGGAGATTATTTTTTATTAGGTGGTACAAATAATTACTGGCATTTATTGATAGATTTTATTCCTAGATTAGCATGCCTTAAAAACTTATATCATGAAAATATTAAAGTGGTAATACCCAAGCACTTATCAGAAAATTTTTTCAACTTTATAATCAAGGTATGTAATTTATTAAGCTTAAATAAAATTAGTTTTCTAGAGGTTGATCCTGAAAAGCTTATTTATAATTTTGAAAGCTTAAACTTTTCTGCAAGACCAGATATGTTGTTTACTTACTATTTTTACGAGAAGTTGTTTAGGGATTCTATTAGAAAAACTAGAAATAAAAATCTCTATATAAAAAGAGGGGATGTTGAAAGAAGAAAGGTTTTGAACGAGTATCAAGTAGTTAAATTTCTTAAAAAATATAAATATGTTACTATTGATTGCTCTAGCTTAAGTATAGAAGAACAAATGAAAACTTTTTCTCAAGCAAAGAACATAATAATTCCTAATGGTGCTGCGATGGCAAATTTGATATTTGTACCCAATAATATAAATGTTATTGAAATTAGATCTAATCTTGATGGAGATTTTTCCAAGAAAATTCAAATAAAAGACAGGTTTAATTTATATTTCTTTGAAGAAAATATTAAAGTTGGTAAAGAGCTAAGGAAAGACATAATAGTAAATATACTTGAATTAGAAAAATTGATGGTGGATAAAGAAATTTATTAATTAGCTGTTTCAATATTAATGAAACTAGTGGTTTTTTTATAATAAAAATTATAAAAAAATATTTACATTTTAAACATCAAATTTTTTTAATAGTTCTTTCCAAATTCTTGAAACAGAACTTATATGAAAGTTTTTTTTAACAAAACTGTTTCCTTCTTTAGTTTTTTTTATTGCTTCTTGCTGGTTATCAATCACCCATTTTAAACCACTACCAATGTTTCCTTGATAACAATATTTTTCAAAATTTATATATTGTTTTGTTTTTGACATTACTACAAACCTACCAAAATTTAGCGCATCTACGATTCTATTAGGTGATTTTACAAACCTAATATAATCATTAATGAATGGAATAATAACAATTTCACTCAAACAAACTGCTTTTGTTAAACTTTGATTTGAAAAAGAAATAATTTTATAATTCAAGCTTTGAAATTTATTTTTTATAAGATTTTCTTGTAGTTCGGCTGTCTTATTAGTGATAATTTTGATTTTACAATCAATATTAGAACTTAAAATTTCATTTAAACCAAAAATAAGGGTGTCATGATTTCCGTTTGAGCCAAACCAAACTATATTAAGTGGATAGTTAATTTTTGATATTGGATTAAAAGATTCATATCTTATACAGTCAGGAATAATTTTTGCTCTAATTCCTATATTTTTTTTGATAATCTCAGCAGCACTTTTAGTTTTTACTACAGTTATATCCGAACTATCTGAAAGTAATTTATTTATATTAAATTGTTTTGTTTTTTTTAATGAATCAGAGTTAAAATGCCAATCATCAAATACAGAAATAACCACAATCTTTCTTTTTTTTGCTTCTATTGCAAGATTTACAATGTTTGAATGTAGTGCCTTACTAAATATAACAATTTTAGGATTATAATGTTGCAGTGTTTTTACAGGATTGTGGGTTTGTAAAAAAATTATTTTTTTAATTCCCAAATGATTTGCAGGCATAATACCGCTTACTATGTTGCTTGGTATAATTTGAGGATTAGGAACTGAAAATACCCATAAAACCTTTTTATTTATATTCATAAGAAATGTATAGAAAGTTTATCTAATTTCAACAACTGGTATTTGTTTTTATTTTTTTCAAATACATAAAATAGCTAATATGTAATGCTAATAAAAGTAACTGCACCGAATTTATTTTGTTTTTCATGAAGTATTAGTTCTTCTGTTGGTGTTCAACATGATTTCATTCACTTTTTGATTTGAAACTATCTTTTTAAATTTCTTTAGTATTATTTAAATTTCAAAAATATCTCCAATAATGTTAAGATATGCTTAAATGTATTTAAACAATATTTTAAATAATTATTCAACATTCACCTCATTTTTAAAAATAATTTGGATGATATATTCAATTTTTAAATTATTTGAATTTTTATTAAATAATTTTTTTGACGTTTTTATTTCTAAAAATTATCAATTAATAAAATGAAAGTTAAAAACTTTACTTTTAAAGAAATTCATAACACTTCTCTAAATAAATATTTGCGTAATTATACAAAAAATAATGGCATGGCATATAATT
>CAZNQF010000229.1:0-2800 GCA_964575125.1 uncultured bacterium | reverse complement strand
AATCGCACACTACATTGAATCTCTAGCCAAAACTGCTTCACCGTATTCGCTTTGCGTTGAGACGCCCGTTTTGCTCCAGAGTCGTGATGCTCAAATCGACAACTTCGCGGCTATCCGGAGTGAACTTAAACGAATAGGCAGCGCAGCAAACATTGTTGTCGATGAATGGGCTAACACAGCGGAGGACATTGCAGCCTTTATCGCTGCCGAAGCAACCGATATGGTCAACGTCAAATCTCCCGATCTTGGTTGTCTAACGAAGGCTGTTGAGGCGATTCAACAATGCTGGGCAGGCGGCGTGCGGCCCATTCTCGGAGGTTCTTGCACAGATACAGATGTATCAGCACGAGCAGTGGCTCACGTTGCTCTTGGTGCCAGACCCGCTTGGGTTCTCGCTAGACCTGGCATGGGGGTAGACGAAGGCTTCCAGATTGTTCACAACGAAATGCACCGTACACTCGCCCTTCTTAACCTCTAAAATTTGTGCCTGAATACCGGACTGCAATGGCTTCAGCTTGACGCCACCCCATACTCCGTCTGATTCGATCATATTCTTGGGATTTCGGGATTTGTCTTAGCGTTCCGTTGCAGAGGGGCGTGACCAACTTGGGAACACAATGCTAGCCTGATAAGGCAAGCGCTTCTGTTGAAGTTGAAATAGATCCTAAAGACAACTTCCGTGATCAGGTCAACTTCACTAAATCTGCAAAAAAACTAAATTACAATTCTCTTTATTATTCGCAACGATCACGCTCCTAAGAGCCAGTGACTTCAAATCGGCAATGCTCAGCTCCCTCCGAACCGCACTGCACCTCTTCTACTCGACAAGAAACTTCATGACCCAAAGAGGCAAAGGCTGATTCCATACCGCCGGCAAAAGCACCCTCAAACATATAACAAGTCTTGCGGCCAGTACTCGCTCCATATTCGGCAACGTACACAGACTGACTCACCCGCAGTTCAGAAAAACGCTCTTCAGGATTAAAGTGCTCGACCGATATTTGTGCAAATCCCCTCTGGCCCATTCGTTTCATATAGTGATCGAAAATCGCCACGCCACTAATATCGAACGTCGTAGCCTCCCGATCGCACCAGATACGGGCAGCCTCATAGGTTGCGTCAAACAATGCTTTGCGATAAGCCTCTAACCCAAAAGTCTCCTCGAATGTTTTATGTGCGCCAACCCAAGCGTGCCGTGGTTGGAGAATCATCGGCTGCCCATCGACCATCCAGATTCCTGTCTCGGGATCGACAATTACCTCCACAGGCAATTCACATAGATGAGAACGACCCTTACTCACAGACATGGGCATAGCAAACTCAGTTACCCCATACTTTCTTCAGAAAACTCACCCAGTTCTCTCCCATCACCTTGCGAATGCGACTTTCACGCCAACCCCTTTGCTCCATTATTTTGGTCAGTTCCGGAAAGTCTTGGATGCCCGAAAAGTTCTCTGGATATCCCAACTCATCTATTTCGGCTAATTTTCGAGCATGGCCTTTGTCGCGCAAGAGGTATTCAAATGTTTCACCGTCTACGCTTTAGCCCTGCACAAAGTCGGCTCCTATTCCAAGGTGGTCATCGCCGCCAACATTGATTACGTGTTCGATTGAATCTATGAAGTCGTCTAGAGTCGCGGCGTTGCCCTTTGGTTGAAATGGTGGGTGCATAGTAACGCCCATATGGCCATCATTTTCAGCCAACTTCCGCAATTGTTCATCCGTCTTATTTCGAAAATGCTCAAAACGCGCGCTTGGACTGATATGACTATAGGTGACCGGCTTCTCTGAAGCATCGATCGCATCATCGGCGGTACGATATCCAACGTGACTAAGGTCGATAGCGATACCGACCCGGTTCATTTCCACGATAAGCTCTCGCCCGAAGTCAGTAAGGCCCCCATCGTCGGTCTCGCAGCAGCCAGAACCAACCGCATTCGCCGTATTGTATGTGAGCTGCACGACACCAACGCCCAATTCTTTGAAAACCTGAACGAAAGGCAAATAATCGTCAAAGTGAGTGGTATCCTGCCAACCAAGAACAATACCAACTTTGTTCTCGCGTTTAGCGCGGTGAATATCTTCAGTTGTATATACCTGCAAAAGGATGTCGTCATGTTGCTGTAGCCACCCCTTCCAATTCGCCAATGATTTGAACGAATCAGCCGCACGTAAATAAGGAAGAGCATGGGTACAGTTGGCTGCAGTTAGGCCTCCTTCGTGCATCGCCTCGAATACTTCTCGACTCCAGTTTGATACCAAAAGGCCATCAAAAATAATTGCGTCTTGGTGTAAGGTCATATGGTCACCTGAGAGTAAAGTTATTACTTATATGAATTGAGTCAAATAAAGCGCGATTTCAGGGAATGCGGTCAGAATTACGATTGCCAATATCAAGATACCCCAATAAGGAATTGTAGCTTTTGCCGCTTCAGGTAGAGTGACTTCATCACGGCTAATGGCTAGCAAGACATAAAGATTCACGCCGACGGGAGGAGTAATGGCGCCGATCTCAATCAGCAGAGTGATAATAACACCGAGCCAAACTGGATCAAACCCCAACGAAATCATTAACGGAAAAACTATCGAAAGCGTCATGATCATCAACGAAAGGCCATCGAAAAAACAACCGAGGAAGAAATAGATGAGGGTAAGTACAAGCATTACCTCATACTTTGATAGCCCAGCGGAACTTACCATTTCAAAAACTTGTCTGGGCAAGCCCTGGTTAGCAACTGCCTGGGCAAGAATGAGCGTGACTAGAATAACAAAGACGATTGCAGCAACTATTAGACTACCC
>CAZNQF010000228.1:0-2805 GCA_964575125.1 uncultured bacterium | reverse complement strand
TCACCATTTAAAAATGAACCTAATTCTACTGTGTATGAGTTTGTACCATTTTCTATCAGTGGGGTAAATAAGTAATCTTCTTCAACAAAAGAACCACTTGGCCAATACTCTTCAACAGGGAGTTGGTGACCCATCCCAGCATCAACGGTCCAAGCAATATGCCCACCTTGAATAGCGTTATTGAGTATAATTAAAATAGTATCATTCGGATTGGGAGAAAATGGGGTCCAATAATAGTTCAAGCTAATATGCCAATCAAGACCCTGCCCTCCATTGTTATCCCAACTACCCTCCATATCTGTAAAAACAAAATCAACAGTTTCAGCATTCTCCGGAATCTCATATTCATACTGCCACCATCCATTACCCATCTCAGGGAGATAAGACATTTCGTAATCCTCTGTATCTTGCCAACCATTATATCCAAGGTGTATATATACAGGGAATGTCTCGTCTGGTAATGCACCCTCAATGGTATTGTAGTAAATGGCTATATCACCACCAGGCACAGGCATTTCAGGCTCCCAAAATACAATATTTTGAGCAAATAATACATTTAGAAACACTGTAAATATTATTGAATAAAATTTCATTGTTTTCTACTTTTAAATTTTATTTCTAATTAAAGCAACCAACTATAATTGTTCTGACAACCAATAAAACAAATAAATCCCCCTCCCCGAATAACTCACTCTTTCAATCCTAATATAATTGATATGAAGTTAATAACTTATTCAATCTTTATTCTTCTGATTTTATAAAATTATTCTGTTTTTTGTATCTTGGTTAAAAAAATGAATTTCATTTAAGTCAACAATCAAATCTATTGAATCTCCCGGTTTGATTGAATTCTCTGATTTTATTGATACTGCTATCTGAGTGTTGCCAGAATAAGCATGCACCAGAGCAATAGAACCAAGGTTCTCAACTAATCCCACTTTACATTTAATTGTATTTTCTGGGTCTTTAATCTCTGCAAAATAATTATCATGTAAGTTTTCCGGTCTTATTCCTATTGTAACATGTTTTTCAAAATTATTAAATAACTCAATGTTATTAATTTTATTCAAATTTATTTTTACTCCTTCACTGATAAAATCAGTTTTTCCATTTTTTGTGCACACTTCTCCGTCAATCAAATTAATAGGTGGCATTCCTATAAATGTGGAAACGAAGGTATTCTCTGGTTTATTATACAATTCATCTGGGGTTCCAATTTGTTCTATGACTCCATTGTTCATTAAGCAGATTCTATCTGCCATTGTCATGGCTTCTGTCTGATCGTGGGTCACATAAATCATAGTGGCATTCATTTGGGTGTGGAGCTTTTTTATCTCTAGTCTCATTTCCTGCCTGAGTTTCGCATCCAAATTGGAAAGAGGTTCATCAAAGAGAAATATTTTTGGTTTCCGAACTAGTGCTCTTCCAAGCGCAACACGCTGGCGTTGTCCACCGGACAATTCTTTAGGTTTTCTATCTAAGAGTTCATCTATTTTCAATACCTTAGCTGATTCGATTACCCGTCTGTCAATTTCATCCTTACCTCTTTTACGTATCCGCTGGCTGAACGCTAGGTTTTCATAAACCGTCATTGTAGGATACAGTGCGTAGTTCTGAAAGACCATTGCCACTTCTCTTTTAGATGGATCTGTATCGTTTTTTCTTTCTCCATCTACGATAACGTCACCTACGTCTGGTATTTCAAGCCCAGCTATGATTCGCAGTAAGGTGGATTTTCCGCATCCTGAGGGCCCAACAATTACCATAAATTCTCCGGAGTCTATCTGAAAATCAATCCCCTTCAGAATAGTATTATCACCAAAAGATTTTGAAATGTTCTGTAAAGAAATATCTGCCATGTTTATCCTTTCACGCTTCCCACAGTTAATCCAGATACTAAGAATCTTGAAAGTGAAATAAACAAAATTGTCACCGGAATGCTCACCACAACAGCTCCTGCAGCATAGAGCCCCCACTGAGTTGCCAGACTTGCCTGAAATGATTTTAATCCCAGGGGAAGCGTGTATAGTCCCGGGTCTTGTAACACAATGGCTGCCACCACATATTCACTCCAGCTTGCCATGAAACTGAATAGGGCAGTGATCACCAAAGCCGGAGCAGACACGGGCAGAATTACTTTTATAAATGCAGAAAACCTACTGCATCCATCCATCCGAGCAGCTTCTTCCAATTCAGAAGGAATGGTATCATAATATCCTTTCATTTGCCAAATACAAAATGGAAGCACCGTGGATGAGTAAATGATAATGAGCCCTAGGTAGGAGTTCATCAGTTTTAACTTTGCCAATAAAATGAAGAATGGCAAAAGCAGCATTGTGGCAGGAAACATTTGTGTCATGAGTAGTGAAGATAGCACGGCTCTTCTTCCCATAAAATTAAATCTGGAAAGAGCATAACCTGAGGTCGATGCCAAAATAACTCCTGTTATAGTCACAACAAAACTTACAAGAAAAGAATTCTTCATCCACGTGAGAAAATCAGTTTCAAGAAACAGAGTAGCGTAAGAACTAAAACTTGATTCCGATGTCCATAAAGCCAGTGAACGAGTTTGAAATGCATCATCGGTCCGCAAAGAAATTCCTATAATGTTCAGAGCCGGATACAAAGTTGCCAGAGTAAATAAAACCAGAAATGAAAAAATGAAAAGTGTTTCTATTTTTTTTGTCATAAAACTTTAAACTACACCATCCAATTTTGATCTTCGCATAAAAGAGACAGTAAACATTGACTGGATTAGAAAAATAATCATGGATAGGGCAGCGGCATATCCATAACGATATAAAT
>CAZNQF010000227.1:0-2805 GCA_964575125.1 uncultured bacterium | reverse complement strand
CATGACACCCATCTCCATCAATATCATTCACGGGATTGGATAACCACCCAGTGTGTCCGCGGGGGCAGCCATCATCCGTGTCCTCAACCCCATCTCCGTCATCATCGGTATCTTCGCCATCATCACGGCATCCGTCGCCATCATGATCGGTTCCCAATGCCGCACCACTAATCCAACCAGTGTCGCCCCTAGGGCAGAAGTCATCTACATCTTCGATACGATCTCCGTCGTCGTCCGTGTCCGAATTGTCGCCGATGCCATCTCCATCCGTGTCACTTTGTTCAGTGGTGTCTTGAGGAAACGCAGCTACCGAGTCTGGAGTTCCATCATCATCATCATCATCATCAGAGATGTCCCCAATACCATCTTCATCATTGTCTTCCCATTCAGTGGAATCTAGAGGGAAGATGTCGGAAGTATCATTGAAACCATCTCCATCATCGTCATCATCGAACTTGTTACAAATCATGTCTCCGTCTGTGTCCAATGGTATTGAATTGGCGTCAAGAGAGTCGGTATCACACTGATTCTCAGTGTAATCCCCCCAGCCGTCATCATCATCGTCCGTATCCGAATTGTCACCGGTACCGTCACCGTCAGTATCTATCCATTCCCACGAAATAAGAGGAAATGCATCTATCGAGTCGTTGTATCCATCGCCATCATCGTCAGTGTCAGCATTGTCACCTATGCCATCATCGTCAGTGTCAGAATGCTCGTCTGGATTTCGGGGGAAATCATCATCCAAATCACTCCAGCCATCATTATCGTCATCTGAATCTTCGTAGTTGCAAATTCCATCTTGATCGAAATCCCATTTATCTAGTAAGATTCCATAAACCTCACCAGTGAAATTTCTCAAGATTCCAGGAGCGTTGTAGAATCCTCTATCTTCATCTGAATTCCAACTGTATGCGAAAAGTAAGATTCGACCATCCACCACAACACTGTGCGATTTCACATTAGAATTGTAGTGATATCCTTCTTGCCCCTGATGTGAACCCAGAACAGCAGGATAACCTCTGGATTGGTAAACATTGTATGCCATCAGTAACGGAGTACGAACAAAACGGTCATTCTCATAAGTTAATTGGACTGAATTCCCCAGGGAAAAGGAGGACCAAAGGTGAGGTGTGTATTCGTCGGGTGAGTAAGTGATGCCATTCAAGTCATCAGCATCAGCATAGAAAAAATATCTCCACTGAGAATTTTCATGCGAAGTAGCCCACCCTACGAAAAGAGTAGTTTGAGCTGGGTCTGAATAAAAATTGTAAGCAAACTGGTTGCCATAATTTGTCGTCAACCCCCATATGTTGTTTTCTATGTATTGGCTGATGTTGGAAACGTATTCACGTTGCCAAATTCCATCACCACCTTGCACTCCATATCTCCAGAGCTCTATCGAATATGTGGCGTCATATATTTGCTCACCGATTTCAGAATATTGTCCCGGCCACCCACCTGAGCAACTTACCTCCTCTCCAATATGGGAATAGCATTTCTTCTCTAAGATGTAGAGTTGATTATCGAAGAAAATATACCCATTATCCATAATTGATTTGGAATGATACCCACCGTTCGATGACCCGGCCATATCAAAAACTGATGGAGATTTTGCGATCATCGTAATTTCGCTGTTCCATAATGGGGTCATCAGGTAGATCCACCCTCCCATTTCAACCAAATCCCAATATCCAGGATTCGCCATATTATGGACTAACCAATAGGGTCTGGAAAGAGAGAGGGGTGTAAATGCGTCAGTTACTAGCCATAGTTGAAGTCCATAACCTCCAAAATTTTGGTTGTATGTCTGGATTGAGAAAACTAGACCTTCACTGGTTTTTTTGAAATTTGTTGGTTGCCCTGCAGTAGATGCTGTTGACATGTTGACAGACTCAGTACCAATTGCAGTACCATCGGTCCTCCAAAGTCGGGTATCAGACCCTGAATGAGTTCCAAAGTAGAGATAATTACCGAAATCCATGGACATAGTGCCGTAGCCTTCATCATCATACCCTCGGTTGAACCAGCCTCCAGCGGTTCTAGATGAGTTTCCTTCATCGCTGTAAAACATAGTAGTTCCTTCTGGGGTTCCGTCTGTCTTCCATAGTTCAGTGACCGAGAGCCCGTCATCGTTAGCGTTGAGTTGGGACGGAATAGTGAAGAATACTAAATTTCCCAAAGTGCCTACCACCCTAGGTTGAGCAATGTAATAGACCAACCAGAACGTTTCCGAGTTAATATCTTCAACTTGTGTGGAATTATTTGTTCCCAGAGACTCGTGGGTCCTCCAGCTATCAGGGAACAGAACAATATCACTTACCAACAGACTCATTTCCTTGCCATCGGTTTTCCAGAGACTGATACTCCAGTTCTCCAAAGTAATCATCAATGTGAAGTCGTGATTGTCGGGTCCGAGATGAAAATAAGTAGCATCACCATAGCTTTCTATAGAGAATGTCGTATTGAGTTCAAGTCCCATTATTGAGCAATTGGATGATTCTTGTGAGTAGGATGTTTTGTCATCACTCGGTATGGATGCAGTCGGAACGACGATGAATGATTGGGATGTCAAGGCCAATACAACAACGATGACGACTGAAAGGTTGACCACCGATGGATTCGAGGGTCGGTGCGAGGGGGTTCCTGAGGCCACTGTATCAGGCCCCCTTCATATTGATTGGCCTTAGGATTATCTGTGAACTTAGATCCACATCCCCACTGAATACCCACTGATTCACCCGACTCAGAGGGTAGCGAATGAGTCGCCCCTCAGTCAGTCGGTATGAATGAGTCATATCCGAG
>CAZNQF010000226.1:0-2819 GCA_964575125.1 uncultured bacterium | reverse complement strand
TAAATATTTTTATGGCGATGTTTGTGAGCATACTGAAAAATATTTTTAAAGGTGTGGTCTCTTTCCGCTTGATTTATCAAAGGAAAGTATTAATAATTATTAATTCAATAATAATTGGTCTATCAAATTTTTGACTTGAGATTCAGGGAAACCACTATTTAAATTTATTTTTGAATGATATTTCCCGTTTTTATTTAAAAAATATAAATCTCTGTCATCAGGGCACCAAGTGTCCCAAACATTATTATGTTCATTATCTTTTACATAAGGTAGACTCCGATTTTCTATAATACCGTCTATTTGAATATTATCATTTTTACCTACCCCAATAATTATTAGTTCAGAGTTTGCTCCACCATATTCAAAAAAAAGGTAATTAAGATCCCCGAACCGGTTCTGGCATGTACCTCATGTTTCTGTTTTTGGGAAATAATACAAAGTGACTTTATTTAAAAAATAATCTGGTCCTATGGTATCATTATATGTAACAGAAAGAGGGTTTAAATCTGTGAGTGAAAAGCTAGGGTATTCTGGTGGCCCACATTCAAAATTATCATTTTGGTCACAGCCAATAAAAACGAATAGAATTAATAAAAACGAATTGACGATTGTTAATCTCATTCGTAAAATTAATAAATTTTAAAAATATTATCTTAATATATATTTTTTTATTCGGGAGTATTCACGATTATTTAATCCATTTTGATTATATAGGGCTTCTAATAAACTAAGAGCTCTATCAATTTCAAAATTTTTATCGAAATAACATCTGTTCCATTTTTTTATTATATTTGCTTTTTTACGTTTAAAATCCCTGTTATTGATAACTCCTTTAATCCTCATCTCATTTAGTTTATTCAATTGCAATATATATGCGTGATTATTATTGGAATAGTTTACACTGCGTTTTTTTATATTACATCTATTTACAGTGATTACTTTAGAAGTTGGGCGATTATAACTCTTTAACTTTATAGTTCGGGGAGATCTAAATATAGATGAACGCCAAACCAAATCATTATGGTTAGCTATTGAAATATCAAAAAAGATAAAAAATGAAAGTAGTAGTATTAATGTTTTGATCATAATATGTCCATGTTTAGTAATATATGATGCTTAAAACTAAAAAAGGTTAAAAAAATAGGATTGATTATATACAAATATTTTTTGAGTTATGAAAATAGTATAAATTCCTACTTATTATTTCAATGATTAATAAATCATCTATATCTATCAAATCAAACCAAGTTCTATTTTTAACAATCTTAGTTGTTCAACCGATAATTGATTAGCACTCTTACTTTTTATTTCCTTCTTGCAATTATAGTTTCATTTTTGTGTTCTTTGTTGGAATCCGCGATTTTATCAATTCCTCGTACACACATTGCAATAATGATAAAAGAGCAGAAGAAAAGTGGGAAATTGCTTGAAACATTTAAGGAAAATATAAACCGTCCTTTAGCTGCGATCCTCACACTTAACACCATAGCAAATGTCGTTGGTGCTGCAGGAGTCGGGGCAGAGACACTATCTATTTTCGGAAGTGAGTGGGTTGCAATTGCTTCTGCTGTCTTGACCTTTACAATATTAATATTCTCAGAAATTATACCGAAAACTATAGGAACTATTTATTCAAAAAAATTATCAGTTTTTACTGCATATTCCATTAAAGGAATGATATGGTTAACCTTTCCTCTTGTAATCTTATCTGAATGGTTTTATAGTATGTTTGGGCAAAAGGACAAAGAATTAAAAATGTCTAGAGAAGAGATGGTAGCAATGGCTGAGATCGGAGAGGATGATGGAACTATAGAGGAAAAAGAAAGTGATATAATTGAAAATTTATTAAATCTAAGAGAAATAAAAGCTGAAGAGGTTATGACCCCGCGAAACGTTATATTTGCAATACAAATGGATGAAACTGTAGGAGACGTAGTAGATAAACATTCTCCCATTGCATTTTCAAGGATCCCCGTTTATAAAAATAATTTAGATTATATAATTGGGTTTGTACATCGATATGACTTAGTTAATAAACAAGCGGAGGATCAGTTTGATGTCAAAATGTCAGAAATATTAGATCCTATTCATACCATTCATGAAACGGATTCTATTGCAGATATACTTGATGAATTTGTTCGTAGGCGACAACAAATATTTCACGTTGTTGATAAGTTTGGCACTACTACAGGAATTATTACTCTTGAGGATGCCATTGAAACACTTTTAGGTGTTGAGATTGTTGATGAGCACGATTCTGTAGTAGACATGAGGAAGCTCGCTTCAGAAAAATGGAAAAAAGATAGAGACTCAAATTAAACATGGGTAATTTTATTCTGATTAATTGTAATTTGAGAAGAAAGAAAGTAAATTTGCCGACAATTTTTAAGGAGATGTAAACGAAATGGCAAAGAAACAATTAAGTTTTGCTCAAAAAGCTGCAAAGAAAAAGGGTAAATCTGATATAAAATATGTAAAATATGTTAACAGTGTTCGGTCTGAGAAAACAGGACAATGGAGATTCAACGAAAGGATGATTGGATTGGAGGGAGGAGAATCTTTAGACGCTGCTTTAAAACGTATTGATGAAGAGAAAAAATTACTTAATATAGAACTACCAGACCCAGATCAAGCAACAAAAGATACGGAATCAGTGGAAGCTCCAGCGGCTGAGGTCGCAGAATTACCTGCGGAAGAAACTGCTGAATCACCTTCTGATGATGATAAGAGTACTGAGGAAGATAAAACGGACAGCACTGAAGAAGCGGAAAAAGACGAAGCTGCAGAAGAAGAGGTAGCAGATATACCTGCAGAAGAAA
>CAZNQF010000225.1:0-2823 GCA_964575125.1 uncultured bacterium | reverse complement strand
ATCACACTTTACGGTAATCAAAATGGTGAAACCATTACATTTAAAGCATATGATTTTTCCACTGATCAAATATATTCATCAGATGCTCTTGATTACAACTTTGTTTCCAATGATGTAGTAGGAAGCGGGGAGATTCCGATAGAGTGGAGTTTTACAGATCCAAATCTTGGAATTTTTAATGAATTGATTCCGAATGAATTCAATTTGTTTCCTGCCTACCCAAATCCATTTAACCCAGCTACAACCATTCAGTTTTCAGTTGGTATGGAGTCGTTTGTCTCAAGCGATAGTAGACAAGTAAATGACACGTCCATACAAGTTTATAATATCAATGGGGAGTTAGTTGAAACCCTTCTTAACGAAAATCTATCTTCTGGAAGATACACCCTTCAATGGAACGCAGCTAGTTTCTCAAGTGGAGTATATTTTCTGTTGATGGAAAATGGTGAAGAAATGGTTAGCCAAAAGGTTGTTCTCATAAAATGAAAGGTCTTCATGATTTTTTTGCTTTAGGGATATCATTTCTCTTTGCCCAGTGGGAAACAATAAGCTTGCCCAATAACGAACAGATTGACAAAATAATTTCTGATGGGAATATCATCTATGCAGGGACCGTACTCGCAAGAGTATATCAATCAGAAGATCATGGAGAAAACTGGACACAAATAGGTGATGATATCGATGACATCGCATATGCAACAGATGTATTGCACAAAAAAGGAAATTATATTTTTTTCAGTCATAATATCGGTGAAGGAGTTAATAATTTTCGGTGTATTTTCAACGGTGAAGACTGGGAAAGCTGGGAACCCCTCCAATATCAGGCAACTTCTTTTAATCAAATGATGTCCAATTCCAATTTTTTGTTTACGGTTATATCTGGGGGGATTGCCTATTCAGATGATTTTGGAAACAATTGGACGCTTTTACCTCAGCCTCCCATAGAGGGATATTTAAATATTACTTTCGTTGATGATAATTATATTTATGTAAACCATGGATGTAATCTTTTTCGATCAGATTCTATGGGTGCGCACTGGGAAGATGTAACCGGAGTGTTAGATGATATCGGACCTCCAGAACCCTATAGTTGCACTATGGTTCAGGAAATGACATTGATTCAGGATAAGCTTGTTGCAAGCGTTTACTGGTACGGAGGAGTGGGGACACTGTTTTATTCTGAAAATTATGGTGAAGATTGGAATTTGATTGACACATTTCCATCTCAATCTAATAGTGGAGTGGGAGATAATAACGTTAGCGCAATGATAGAAATTTCTGACTATCTCTTTGTAGGCACTGCAACATCTCAGGACGGTCTTTTTTACACAAATGATTTTGAAAATTGGATGGAATACAGTGACGGACTAGGCACCTACGCTCAATCTTTTAACACTATTATTTATACAAATGAATATTTGTATAAAACCGGAGGAACGGTCTCAGTTTACAGGGCCCCAATACCCGATGAGATTCAAATGGAAACCACCTGGTATGTATCACCAACCGGTTCTGATGCCAGCGGTACAGGTACACAGGATAACCCATTTGGCACTGTTCAGCATGCAATAAATTTAGCTACCGTAGGGGATGCTGTAGTTTTGTTACCTGGGACTTATTATGAGCACATAATTAGTTTTGAAGGTAAAGATATTGCCGTGGGCTCTCTCTATCATACCACTGGTGATACATCTTACATAGAGCATACTATTATTGATGGCAGTAGTGAGAGCTGTATTTTTTATTTTACAGAGGAAGAATCCAGAGATGCACAGTTGACAGGTCTGACCATTCAAAATGGACTTGGCTGCGTATATGGACAGGGTGGTGGTGTATATATTGAATACTCGAGCCCCACCCTTGACCACTTAATAATACAAAATAATATTGCCACAACATCGGGAGGTGGTGTACTTGTAAATATAGGTGCAAATCCACTTCTGAAAAATTTGATTATAAGGAATAATTCATTTGCGATGAACGGTGGAGGAATCTCTGTCTCAAGCGATTCCATAGAAATAGATAACTGTAAAATTTATAATAACTATTCTTCGGAAGATTATTCTCTGGGAGGTGGTATTGCATTTACAGGTGCTAGCGGTACGGTGACCGGTTCAATTATATCAAATAATGTTTCAGAATCTGGAGGTGGTATTTCTTGCTATAGCTCGAGTCCATCCATTGAAGGAACAATAATCAAAAACAATGATGCTGAATATGGTGGAGGAATTAACTGTAGGGAGAGCTCAAGCCCTACCCTAACAAATCTTACAATTAAAAATAATACAGCATACCAGGGCGGAGGTTTACGATGTCGAGATAACTCCCATCCCTATGTTCAAAGTTCAATAATTTTTGGTAACAGTGCCTCCCAATATGGAGGAGGGATCTATAGCAATAACGCAAATCCAAATATCAATTACACTGTTATTGCTCAAAATAGTGCTGAACATGGGGGAGGGGTTTATGGAAGGATCAATTCAGATATTAGTATTCAGAGTACAACCATTTCTGATAATATTGCAGAGGAAGGGGGAGGATTATATTTAAGAAATAATTCAACTACATGGGTTGAGAATACAATTTTCTGGAATGATTCCTCAAATGAAATAGTCTTTCATCCAAGCGAAGGTGCAACTCAGCTGAGTATAGGCTATTCTGATATTGAAGGTGGTGAGGAGGATATAGTAACAAACAATAATGGTTATGTTTATTGGTTTGATGGAAATATAGATTCGGACCCACTGTTTTGCGATCCGGGAAACGGTGATTATTCCGTTAGCGCTAATTCACCTTGCCAAACTTGGGGCGCGGACATTGGTG
>CAZNQF010000224.1:2436-2831 GCA_964575125.1 uncultured bacterium | reverse complement strand
AAGTACAGAATCTGAAGAGGATGAAGAGCAAGAAAAGAAAATCAATTCTGAGGCAGAAATAATTAAAACTGGAACAGAGAACGATCAAATAATTGATTCTGAAGCTCCTGACAACTCAAATGTCGACAAAAATATTGAGGTAGGAGAGGTCATAGTTGAAAAAGAAGTTGAATTAGATGAATTAAAAGAAAGGAAAGCTTCACGCAGGGCATACCAATTACCTACAACAGATTTGTTGGATTCTCCGGTTAACATTCAGGATGGTATGAGCAAGGATGAGCTTTTAGAGCGAGCAAATTTCCTAACAAAATCATTGGCTACGTTTGGTGTTGAGGGGAAGGTGGTCAATGTGCACCCGGGCCCTAAAATTACTTTATTTGAGGTTGAACCTGCCT
>CAZNQF010000224.1:0-2426 GCA_964575125.1 uncultured bacterium | reverse complement strand
ATAAATCCATTGTGAATTCTGAAAAGTTTGTAAAGAGTAAATCATTACTTACTCTTGCAATTAAAAAAAATACATCTGGTGAAATTGAAACTTTGAATTTAGGGGAAATGCCTCATTTATTAATCGCAGGAACAACAGGTTCCGGTAAATCTGTTTGTCTCAATACAATTATTTGCAGTATTCTATATCAAGCAAAACCTGATGAAGTACGATTTATGATCATTGATCCAAAAATAGTTGAAATGACAATGTACAGATCTCTGGAAAAATATTTTCTTATAAAATCTGAAGATTTTGATGAGCCCATTGTAACTACAACTGATAATGCAATTCTTGCCCTAAAAGGATTAGAAAAAGAAATGGATAATAGATACTCAGTGTTGGCAGAGGCAGTTGTAAGAAACATTGGTGAATACAATAAAAAAATGAAATCAGAAAAACAGCCCCTAATGCCTTACATTATTTTGGTTATTGATGAATTAGCTGATTTAATGATGATGAGCGCAAACGATGTTGAAGCGCCTATTGCAAGATTAGCGCAGCTAGCGAGAGCAGGTGGAATTCATTTAGTAATTGCTACCCAGAGGCCCTCTGTAGATGTTATAACAGGAGTTATAAAGGCTAACTTTCCGTCAAGGATTGCATTCCAGGTAGCAACTAAAATTGATTCAAGGACCATCCTTGATACATCAGGTGCAGAAAAATTGATAGGTAGAGGAGACATGCTATTTGTAGGATTAGGTTCGGCGGAACCGGTTAGACTTCATAATGCATATTTATCACTTGAAGAGATAGGCTCATTAATGAAACATATATCGCAACAACCTGAGGGTGAGAAGTTTCTACTGCCAAGTGTGAGAGAATCTTCCTCAGGAAAGATCTCAGTTTCAGGAGAAGCTCAAGATGAGCTATTAAATGAAGCTATTAAATTGGTTGTTATTCATCAGCAAGGTTCTATTTCTCTTTTACAGCGACGACTGAAGTTGGGTTATTCACGGGCTGCAAGATTAATGGATGAGATGGAAAATATTGGTGTTGTAGGTCCTTTTACTGGCAGTAAGGCAAGAAATGTTCTTGTAGATGAAACCTATCTGGAAATGATTTCCGATTGAATAATTTTTTCAAACTGCTATTGTTAACGGGGATTTTTTCAAATTTACTTATTGGGGAGGATTCTATTATAGACTCTGTGTTTAACAGCCTTTTTATTCATCCGGGGAAATACGCCCTAGAGTTATCTCAAGATTACATTATATCAGAGAATTTTTCAAGTGCAGAATTATATATTTTAGATAGAAAAAATTTGTTTATTCGATTATCCGACTTTGATCTTTTGTTAAAAGAGAATAGTTTTTTTTCATTTTATTCTAATCAAAAAACAGTTGTTATCGATAAGTACATTAATACCGAATTTAATTTGATATCAATTTTAACAGGGGACTGGAAGACCTATACAATTGTTGGAATAGCTGAGAATCTAAATTCTAAATCGATTGATTTTTTAATTCAAGATTACGATATCTCAGGCAATATCAAAATTGATGATAATTATTTTCCTTTATCAATAAAAATAGATTATAGCATAGATGAATCATTTCAAATAAACCTAAAATATTTAGATAAAAACATTTTTCACTTTAATAAATTAATCCCTGACACCTCAGATTGGGAAATGATAGACTTTCGTGAATAATACATATAAATTAGCAATAGGGATTTTACTTAGTCTGATTGGTTTATATTATGCCTTTTCGGGTTTGGACTTTGACAGCCTTTGGATAAATCTTCAAAGAATCAATATTTTTTATATTTTAACAGTATTTTTATTGTTCATATACAGTGTATATATTCGGTCAAAAAGGTGGCAAATATTATTGCGTCCATCAATTAATATATCATGCAAACCTCTTTTCAGTGCAACTATAATCGGATATTTTGGAAATAGTGTTTTGCCTTTTCGTCTAGGGGAATTATTAAGAGGATATTCATTATCAAAAGATTGCACATTAAAGGTATCCACTATTATGGGTACAATTGTATTGGATAGAATATTAGATATCACGGGATTATTTTTGGTTTCAGTATTTTTTGTGTTTGTTTTTCCACTTGAGGATTGGTTAAAAACAGGACTTATAGCGATGGCTATAGTTATAACAATTGCTCTAGCTATAGTTATTATAATAACCAAAAAAAAAAATGAATTGGGAGAAGTATACAAATAATATTCTATCTCAAGCCAAAGGCAGTTTTAAAAAAATCCTTAATTTTATTATAAATATCCTAAATGGATTTGTTCAGCTGGGAAATACAAAAAATATAGGAAAAATATTTTTTTATACCATGTATCTTTGGTTAATTTATTTTTTTTGTCTTTATATAGTTGTAATTGCTTTGAATGTAGACTTATCATGGATGCAAGCAGGATT
>CAZNQF010000223.1:0-2833 GCA_964575125.1 uncultured bacterium | reverse complement strand
CGAACAAAAATTCAATTGTTGAACAAGAGAGGAAATATTAAAGTAGATGATCAAATTCAGAAATCAAGTTTTAAATTATATGGTGGCGAAACTATAACCTTGTTAGTCCCAGATATAAAAATTGAAAAATTTGTATTAAACCCTGAACCTATCAAGATGGAAATTTTATATGAAGATGATGAAATAATTGGAATTAATAAACCTGCTGGATTAGTTGTACATCCTGGAGTTGGAAACAGGGTCGGAACGATGGCTAATGGACTCATTTATCATTTTCAGAAACTATCAACGCTTAATGGTAAATTAAGGCCTGGGATTGTTCATCGTTTAGATAAAGATACTTCTGGAGTAATCATTATTGCAAAAACTGATTATGCACATGCAAATCTATCCAAGCAGTTTGAGACAAAAATAGTTAAAAAAGAATATTTTGGAATGACTTGGGGATTATGGAAAGAAAAAAAAGGAAAAATTAAAACTAGAATATCTAGGAAAAAATCAGATCACACTTTGTTTGAAGTTTACAAAGATGTAGGAAAAATATCCACTACAGAGTATGAGATATTGGAAGAAGGGCGATACTTCAGTCTAGTAAAATTTATTCCAAAGACCGGTAGAACCCACCAAATAAGGGTCCATTCTAACTATAAAAATCATCCCATAATTGGTGATAAGAAATATGGAGGAGGATTGGAAAAAGTAAAAGGATTCACTCCAGAGGTTAAAAAAATATTTACAAAGGAACTGACCAAATTGAATCGTCATGTTCTTCATGCAAAATCAATAAGTTTCCTACATCCTAAATCACATGAGAAGTTAGAAATTAACGCAAAAATTCCTACTAATCTAGTTAACCTAATTGATGCATTTAAAAAAAATGAACTCTAACAATATTTTAATAAGTTTTTCAAAATATTTAGAATTAGAACGAGGCTATTCAACCCATACAAAACACTCTTATAATAATGATTTATTGAAATTTTCAGATTATTTATTAAGATATGTTAATCAAAAACATATATCTAAATTTATTGAGAATGAATTTGACAAAGGTATTGGAGAAAAATCTATATCTAGGCTAACAACTTCTATTAAAGCTTTTTATAACTTTTTAATAAAAAATAAAAAATATATAAAAATTGACCTTATAAAATTATTTTTAACAACTTTAGAAAAAGAACACTATTTCCTTAACAGATCTAAAATCGCCTATGAAAATGATTTATATAAATTCAGAGATTTTTTACTAATTAAATTTGTTAATCAAAAACATATAACCAAATTTATAGATGAGGAGCTTAAAAATAAGATTGGTGCTAAATCCATTTCTAGGCGTATAGCTTCAATTAAATCATTTTATAACTTTTTAACTGAGAGTAAACAAACTAATGCTAGTCCAGATCTTCTAATTGTAAGACCAAAGGTCCCTCAAAACCTCCCTAGATATTTAGATGTGAAACAAATGGAAGATATATTTAAAGAGATCCAAAAAAAAATAAGCAAGGAGATCAATAAAGAACCTTATGTTTATTCCAGAGATTTAGCACTCTTTGAATTGTTCTACAGTACAGGTATTAGACTCTCAGAATTAGTTAATCTCAACGTTAATCATCTAGATTATACAAACCAAATAGTTAAAGTTATGGGAAAAGGAAAAAAAGAGAGGTTGGTTTCTTTTGGAGATTATGCCAAAATTTCCATTGTTGAATATCTATGTAAAAGAGGTATAAAAAAAAATAAACATTTAAATTCTACCCCGTTATTTATTTCAAAGACAAAAAAAAGAATTTCCCGTCGAACCGTCCAAAGAAGAATTAAAGAATATTTAAAATCTCGTGGAGGCTCAGGAAGCAGCGGTCCTCATACATTACGTCATGCGTTTGCAAGTCATTTATTGGAGAACGGTTCGGATATAATGTCTGTGAAAGAGCTTTTAGGTCATGATAGTTTATCGAGTACCCAGATTTATACTCACATAAAACCTGAGAAAATGAAAAAAATTTATAATCAGGCGCACCCACATGGTGACAGTAAATGAATCATAAACAATCGGGTAAATTATTATTTGGAATAAAGGGTTTTAATCCTCCGGGACAAATATATAAAAATTTATCATCTGATTTATTAGAGAATCATATTTTAAATAATAAAGAGGGGAGACTCGCAAGTAATGGTGCGTTGATGGTAGATACTGGAGAATATACAGGTAGGTCTCCAAAAGACAAATATTTTGTGGAAGACCAATTCTCTCAAAATAATTTATGGTGGGGGCCAGTTAATAAAAAAATTTCTGAAGATATTTTTAATGAGTTATTTGAAAAAGTTATAAACTATTATAATTCAGATAAAAGTAACACCTATATTTTTGATGGATATGGTGGAGATGATCCTGACCATCAAATATCTGTGAGGATAATTGCTAAAAAAGCATGGCAAGCACTTTTTTGTCATAACATGTTTATAAGACCATCTATTAATGATGTGTGTGAACGAACAGATTTTACCATTATTAATGCATCAGAAGTAAAGAACCTTAATTACAAAAAATATGGTATGCATTCAGAGACCTTTATTATTTTCCATTTAGAAAAAAAACTTGCTATTATTGGCGGTACCGAATATGGAGGAGAAATGAAAAAAGGTATTTTTTCGGTGCTAAATTATTTTCTTCCACTAAAAGGTATTTTATATATGCACTGTTCCGCAAACGTAGATTTTAATGGAAAAAATACTGCATTATTTTTTGGATTAAGCGGGAACGGTAAAACAACATTATCAACTGATTCCAAACGACCTCTTATTGGTGATGATGAACATGGCTGGTCTGATAATG
>CAZNQF010000222.1:0-2885 GCA_964575125.1 uncultured bacterium | reverse complement strand
ATTTTGGTTTATGTCTTTTTGCTAAATCTAGTAATCTATTAAAATCAACCTGTCCAGTGTTTTTATCTACATGGTAGGATATGAAATTATATAATTGACCTGAGAAGTTAACGGAACTCCCATGCGTTAAATGGCCTCCATGAGATAGATCTAAACCTAAAACAGTATCACCAACGTTAAGGAAGGTCATTAAAACTGCCATATTCGCCTGAGAACCTGAATGAGGCTGCACATTAACATATTCTGCATCAAAAAGAGCTTTAGCCCGCTCTCGGGCTAAATTTTCTGCTTCATCTACATGTTCACAGCCACCATAATATCTTTTACCAGGATACCCTTCCGCATATTTATTGGTCATAATACCGCCTGCTGCTTCTAATACTGCAGGACTAACAAAATTTTCCGAAGCAATTAATTCAATAGTATCTTGTTCTCGATAATATTCCTTTTTAAGTATTTCAAAAAGTTTAGGGTCTGAATTTTCCTGTATATTCACTTTACCAATCAGACTGTTTCATTAATTTGTCTTCAACCCACTGATAGCAAGATGATGATGGCTTAACATATCCTTTTCGCTGTGTTTTAGGGTCTAGCATAAACCAATTTGCTTTTCCAAATAATACATCATTTTCCTTCAACCATCTCATAGCGCTTGAATTCTTGTTAGACCCTTTATTTACTGATTTTTGATAATTATTATATGCTAGGGATGCAACAATTCTATCATCAAGACTTATCATTTCACTCCGACATGATTGAAAAGCTTTGTAATATACTTTACCAAGTTGGTCTAATGTTTCACCTGAAGATCTAGATACTTTATCCGCTTTATTTGCCCATTTTATAGCACTATTAAACTTTTCTAAATCAATATTGATATCAGAAATTTTTATTGCAGTTTTTATATCTCTGGGGTCTAACATATATAATTCTTCGTATGCATCTGAAGCTAATTCAAGATCATCCATCTCATAATATATTTCACCTATCTGACGATAAGCTAGTTTATTTGAGTCTTCGACACGAATAACTTTAAGCAATACCTGAACAGCTTCCATCTGTCTATTATCTTTAAGAAGCCGCCCCGCGTAGTCGATACCATAAGAAACGTTAGTTGGATTATTTTCAAATCTCTCTTTGATAAAATCTAAAGGATCTTCACCACTTTTTTCCAATGCAATGGCAAGATCTCCTTGCGCAATTTCATTATTTGGATCTTCTTTTAATAATCTCTTCAAAATGTAGACCTGATCATCAAACCGTTCAAGCTCTCCATAAGCATTAGATAATTCCATCATGAGATTATTATCTGATTTAACCATATCTACTATTCGTTCCATTTCATTAATATACAATTCCATTTTATTTTGTTTTTTATAAGAATAAGCCAACCTTTTTCTTAAATTTACATTTGTCGGAAGCTTTTGAAGTCCTTTTAATATAACTTTTTCTGACTCATTATATTCTCCAAGATATTCATGTCCAATTGCATAATATTGATATATTTCTTCAGGTGGAGCTAAAACATTATCATATTCATCACACCCTAATTCGATTATTTGAGAATACATTTGAACTGTTTCTCTCCAGTTACGGTTACGATAATATTCTGCTGCGCTGCTCATATATCTTGGACATTTTAATCTCCTCAATGAATCTAATTGTGCTTTTTGCATAGAAGAATCTTCTTCCGGTCCAGATGAGGGGGGAACACACGTTGTAATAAAAAATATAAAAAAACTGTACCATATTAACATTAACAAATTATTTTTTATTGGATTTTTCATTTATCTACTTCTCCTTTTTACAAACCAAATATCTCCGATTGTTAATCCTATTTGAATTGAATTGATAGACTCATTTATCAAAGTTCCATCATTTATAGCTGTATGTGTGTATGCAAAATCTATTTGATTTCCCAATTTCCCAAATGGCAATCCAATTCCTAAAGATAAATCAGACCAATCAATATGTTCAGAGTCATTTTGAAATTTTAGGGTGGAAACAGAATATCCCATACGTAGATGAAATCTATCAATAAAATTAGATGGAAAATCCTTCGCATATCTTATCAATCCTTGAGTGAAATTATTTTTTTCTGAAATACCATTTTTAAATTCAAATAACGTTTCATCAAAAGTGGAATTATTTTTCCAAAATCCTCCTTCATAAATAAAATATATATTTTTTTGGGCTTTAATTTTTGTACCAACGTTTATCTCTATTGGTTGATAAAAATTATTATGATACGTTTTTTCTGGTGCAGGTATATTATTGATACCCGGAAAATCAATAAGAGATATATCGTGCACTCCATTTTGATTTCTATCTAAAAAAGGTTGAAAATTTTCTACATCCGCAGTAGTTTTTTTTATAGCTCCTCCTACGCTGGCATATAATATCATTTCTTTCGAATAAATAGATAGCAAATTTGATAAATAATAAAATTTTGCAATTATACCATTATATAATTTTCTTTGATTAAAAATAATATTTTCATTATCTATTTCTGTTAACCTATGAACTCTTGTTGAACCAAATAATATATCAAAACTAACTCCACCTTTAGCTATTTTTTTAATAGGAAAACCAAACGCAAAACGTAAAGAGGATATCCCACCTGATATGCTTACAGACTCTTGAGCAAAAATATATTCATTTGGATTTATTTGAATTTCTGTTCCTTTTGAAATACTAATATTTTGGGATGAATAAGGAAATAATCCAATCCCTAGAGAATAACTTTTTTTAATTGGAACTATAAATGCTACCCAATTAATATTTGAATATTGATTTTCAATATTTTCATATTTATTAAATTGTCTCACTCCAAGAAAAGTACTTGAGAATAAAGAATATTTGGATGATGACCAAGTAGCGGGATT
>CAZNQF010000221.1:0-2941 GCA_964575125.1 uncultured bacterium | reverse complement strand
GCCAAACCTCGCAATCAAATATTATTCTTCGACAAATTGCTAAATCATTGCAAGTGGCTGGAAACGAAATACGAGATAGAGGAGAGGTGGAGGTTGAGCATATTTTGCCAAAGAAACCGGTCGAATGGTGGTATGATCATGGAGGGTATTCACGGGACGAAGAAGCCGGGAATTATTACAAAAATTACGTGTATAGATTGGCAAATCAAACTTTATTGGGTAAACCCCAAAATGCGTCTGCAGGTAACCTGAGTTTCCCTGATAAACAGGGTAGATATCAAGTATCAATGGTTACGATGACCAATATTTTACACGAAGATGACCATGAAAATTGGGGGCCTCAAAGAGTGGAGGCTAGGGCGGAAGAAATGGCGGATATCGCATTAGATATTTTGCCACTGATTACCTTGATAGAAGAGGCTTTTCCGAACAGAATTAACGACGAAGAAGAATGATGTGTTCCTCTTTGTCTGTTCTACGGAATGACCTAGAGAACATCTTGCTAGCTAGCCCTAAGTCATAGGTCACGCAATCCACCCACTCAAAACCGAGTGGTTCAGCGATCCTGCGGACGATGTCATCGGCCTTGTGAAGCACATCCCGGATGACAGAGTCGCCGATGACTAGGATGGCGTGACCTCCGGGCCTGACGACCCTCGCGAAGTGCTCGAATGAGCGTTGCATGTCGTCACTGTACAGGTCTATCTCTTCCTTCTTGCTAGAGTGCTTGTTGCGCGACCCTATCTCGTCGTCCATCGCATCCTTCCAGTTTAGTCCGAGCCAGTTCATGCGGTGCTTGTGGTAGAGGTAGTAGTCGTAGGTGTTGGCATATGGTGGTGAGGTCACAAGCAAGTCGATGCTGGATTCAACGAGGAAGTCCAACTCACGGGAGTCGGCAAGCTCGACTCTGGTTAGTCCCGTGGCACCGGAAGAGAATTCTGCCACCCGTGGCAACATGGAGTCTAATTTCGCCTCTAGCAACGTGGTCGCACGTCCCTGAGGCACGTCCTTCTCAATCGCGGCGTATCTTGTGTCACTGTCCTGGTTGGACACTAAATTGACGACGCTCGAGAAAGCTAGGTCGAGGAACAATCGTTCGGGAGTGTCATCCCCTGTCATCGCCAAAATCACCTCTCGCTGCATCGCGAGCTCGTGCTGGACGTGCTCCATGAACCAGTGGTCGCGTCCGTGGAACTCCGGAATATCCTGGCTGAGCCTGCCCTCTTGGATTCGATCCTTGATGGCGGAGACGGTGGAAGAAACCAATCCCACCTGATTGGCGTCCAAGGGAGTGGTCTTGACGCGGGATGCGAGGATTGAGATTGGGTTGATGTCGGTTCCAATAGAGTTGCGACCGAGTAAGCTGGCTTCGACTAGGGTCGTGCCGCTCCCGCAGAATGGATCGAATACGGTGTCGCCGGGCTCGGAGAACTGCTCGATGAGAATCCTTGGTATCTGTGGAATGAACTTGGCGGGGAAGGGGTGGAAGTTGTGAGTCAGGTAGGTGGTATCCTTAGCATCCCTGACCGCAGAGATCAGAGCGGTGTCACTCAATACCATTCTGATCCCCCATTTTGAGCAGTTGCTTGACCTGCTTCTCAGTGGGCTTTCTGAGCACGACCAGGTAGGAGTGGTTCTGGTTGACGTAGAAGACCGATGGATATCCGTTGAGGACTAATCTGCGCTGTTCGTTCTGGTCCCAGATTATCAAATCGTGGTAGAGGAATCCTGCCTTGACCCCCGCCTCGGCGATGCCTGTGTGTACGTCGATGAACGGCTTGATGTTCTTGGTGTCCCTGTAGTCCTTGACCACCCAAACATTGTATCCACCGGGCAGAGTAACCCTGAACAGCTCCTGCATCAGCTTATCAACCGCACTTAGGAATTTGTCGTAGGAGAGGTTGCCCAAATCGCTCTCGCTGTCTCCGTACGAACTCACGGATGACTTGTTTTCGGTGACAATGGCGGAGGGTATGGTCGACTTGGCCCTCTTCTCTCTGTCCTCAACGGACTTGTGGATGAAGTCAGCATAGGGTGGCGATGTGAACGTCAGTTGGATGGACTCATCCTCAATCGTCTTCACTAACTCCATGCAGTCTCCCTGCCTGATGTCATGATCTTCGACCTCGACGGGGGAAGACCTCAATCCTGTAGATGCTTGGAAATTCTGGTTGGTGACCTCCTGCTCCAGAAGATTGGTGGAAACCTTCGCAAACCTCTCGTAGAGCTCGAAACCTACCGATTTCCTACCCAAGGCGCACGCAGCGATCGAGGTGGTTCCCGTCCCTAGGAAGGGATCCAGTACCGTGTCGCCCTCTCCTGCGTACATTTTGATGGCTCTTTCAGCTAGGGCCTGCGGGTAAGTGGCGCCATGCTCCTTGTGGAAGTCGTTGCGTGCCGAACTGACATCCTTGGAGTTGAAAACACTACCAGAGAGCAATGTCCACTCCTTGGGATTGAGTCCATTGAAGCCTGGTCCGCCTGCCATGTGTCTCGAAAACGATTGCGATTCTATAATCAAACCGAGGGGGGCATTGCAAAATAACTGGAACTGAATAATCGAAGCTTTTGTTGTACTTGGAATGAGGTCGCCCGAGATTTGGCAGCCTCTGCATGAATCTACGATGAGCCGATCAAGTAGGGTCTGCAGTCTGGTTCAGCCAATCGAGGCAGGCAGAGTGCGTGCAAGCAGGCGGCTCGAACCACAGTTTGTCCGCGGGGTCGATGATATCCAGCTGCAATGTGGACCCAGTCCCCTCTTGGACGGTGACCACTGAGCTAGTGCTAGCGGGCAGGTAGTCGTCCCCAGTAGAGAACAGACTCAGCCTGATGGTGTGGTTGGCGTCCACGTAGGCGTCTATCGTGAAGAACTCCATCTTGGCGTTGATCGTCTGCAGCAGCGGGATCCAGACCTGCTCCTCGGTCCCTCCCTCGTGGTAGC
>CAZNQF010000220.1:1337-2945 GCA_964575125.1 uncultured bacterium | reverse complement strand
GCTGCAGAAATATTTTCTACATCCCAAACAATGGTAATTAAATTGTCTGACCCATAGGCCAAAGCAATATCATAAACATGCTCAATTAAATCTGAAAATGAACCGTTTAATATTTGAGTGTAATAGCGGTCACCTTCCCATATCAATGCTGCATCAAAAGCCGGTGGCGGCGGAGCAGGCGGAGCATACATATCAGTATCTGTGGCATAACCATCAGTCGCACTTGGAGAGAAACCAAAGGTTAAATCATAATCAGAATCTGAAGCTGATGCTGTTAAAGAAAATGAAAAATCAGGGTCTATCTCAGCAGGACCAGATGTAAAATTATATACCTCAGAGATACTTCCGCACCCAACCATTGGAGCACCATTATTGTTGTACCAGCAATCAAATCCATCAGAATAATCTAAAATTAAATTATTTGAAAAATCCCATTCTTTTAGATAAAAATTTTCACCAGCATTTAATCCCTCATCTACACCTGGAGTTGTACCATCATCTCCATAAATAGTTAAATTAATATATGCAATACCACCATCAAGTATTAACTCAGTTGTTCCTGCAATATTACCATCTTCATCAAAAGCCGCAACCCAGTCACCCTCTTCCGCAGGAGCACCTTCTATGGTTGCCTGACCTTGAAAAACTCCAGACAGATTCGTTGGACTGACTGTCCCATCCCACGGATTTTCCTCAGGAGGTGTTCCACTGGAAAAATCATATACATTTGATGCGCCCCCACATCCTGACATTGGAGCTCCGTTGTTATTGTACCAGCAATCAAAACCTACACCATTTTCTAAAACCACGTCAGAGGAAGAATCCCATAACCTAAGATAAAAATTTTCACCAGCATTTATTCCCTCATCTACACCTGATGAAGTACCATCATCACCATAAATTGTTAAATTAATATACGATAACCCTTCCCAAAGAGTCAGCTCTCCAGCACCAGCACAATTTCCATCTTCATCGAAGGCTGCTATCCAGTCACCCTCTTCAGCAGGATTCCCATCTATGGTTGCCTGACCTTGAAAAACTCCAGATGTATTGGTCGGAGATACTAATTCCTCAAAAGGATTTTGACCATACACTAAACCGACCAGTAAAATAAGTAGTAATTTATTCAGAATTGTTCTATCCATCTTGATATTGATTCCTTTGTATTGAATTAAATACATTAATTGTAATTATCAAATCTACTCCCGGAAACATGATAACCAACTAGTAAGACATTAAATATGATTAAACGTAAAATAGTATTTCTCATCCTTCTAAGTGAACACCCATTTGTCCTTTATTAATTAGACAATTACTGAGGATAAAATATTCCTCTATATATTATCCTAATCAAAGGATAGTTTACACATGTAAACTTTTAAAAAAATGGAAGGGAAAATTAGTGGTTTTTAGGGAATAACCAACTAAAAAAATAAATAAATATTTGCCATTGTTCCAGACCTCCAAAATAATTAAAACTTGTACTATATTTTGAAAAATCTAATAGATATATTATGATTTATATCACAAAGACCTATAAAAAAGAAACCCCGAAAAATTGACGGGGTTTCTCAAAATAGATTTATAAATATATTATTTCAATAGTAT
>CAZNQF010000220.1:0-1324 GCA_964575125.1 uncultured bacterium | reverse complement strand
AATTATTAACCAGTGTTACTTCTTCATTACCTAAAATATTCATTACTGTAATTTGAACCATCCCATTTACGGGCAATGCATAGCTGATGGTTGTTTTAGGATTAAATGGGTTTGGATAGTTTCCAATCAACGCAAACTCAGACGGTGTATTAGAGAATACTAAATCAACTTTATATAAATTCATATCATCATTAAAAATCACATTGTTAGGCTCAGATTGCAAATTGTTCAATTTAAAAACCAACTTTTCACCAATTAATGCACCATCTATCACAGCGGTAGAGGGATCATCTGCATACACCGCTCCTGTCATTAAATATTCTCCGCCAATGACTTCCATCTCTCCAACAAGCAACCCACTCTCAGTAAAAATATTAACTTTGCTACTATTAACAATAGATAGATTATCAAATGATACAACTCCATTGATAAACATACACGAATTAGTTTTAGTGATATTTGGGTTAATATTTCTTGCTATTTTTCTTCCCATGACTCCAGAAGGATTCGGATACACAAATTCATCTACCGCCTCATTAACTTTCAACATATATCCATATCCGTTTTTCATTTCAGTTAATGTGTTTAGTATTTCCAAAC
The DNA here is from genome assembly GCA_964575125.1 of uncultured bacterium. GTDB lineage: Bacteria > Fidelibacterota > Marinisomatia > Marinisomatales > AB-629-J13 > AB-629-J13. Next base: position 724 of record CAZNQF010000220.1, on the reverse strand, counting down.
CATTTGGATCATAAAACGAAAATCCTTCATCATCAAATCCAGTAACGTAAACAAGATTATTATTTTCAATTAGTTCATGGAATGCTTCTTGTGGAATACTGTTTTCTTCCAACCAATATCCTATAATACCCCATCCTGACCATAAATTAACTGGATAATAATCATCAATCGGAATACCAAGGTGAGACAATAGATCATCTTCGTTCACTCTCGCCCAGTAACCTCGTCCTGGATCAATTGATGTAAGTGTATTTAAAAAATCAAAACCAAAAGGATCATAAAAGTTAGATCCATTTTCATCGTAGCCGGTGATAGTTATTAAATTATTTTCAATCAATAAATCCTCAAAAACAATCTCCGGATCAGTTTCCACCAACTCTATATCAAAAGATACCAAATTCCATCCAGGAAATACAGTGTGAGAGTCGGAAGCCATGAGATAAATATGTCCCTCAATAGGATTTAAATTAATTTCATCCTCGTTCCATCTCAATTCCTCCATGGTCACTGAAACAGATTCTGACTCACTATCAAGAAGTATAAACTTAAGTTTTAACAGCTCAAAATTTGTATTACCATCTTGCTCAGTTGCTCCTGCAATTTTAATAATTCCATTTGATTCAGTACTTTCAAATGAAAAATTTGAAGACATTTCTTCAATACCGACAAAGCTCAATTCACTATCATCAAAGGTCTCCACAGATTCAAATGAAAGAATATTTTC
>CAZNQF010000219.1:0-2945 GCA_964575125.1 uncultured bacterium | reverse complement strand
TCAGGAAAAATATAGTTTTAAGAAAAAAGCAGTTGGTTCTGATGTTATGGAGGCACTAGTAGCCCATTCCTGGCCAGGAAATGTTAGACATCTTGAAAACTTAATTGAACGAGCAATATTATATTCGGGAGAAGGTGATTCGCTTTTGTTGACTCATTTTAATCTTGAGCCAGAGAATGAATTATTAAAAGATAATAATATTGATCTAGCTCCTATGACCATTGCTGAAGTAGAAAAACAATTAATTTTTTCAACATTAAAACGAACAAATGATAATAGAACTCAAGCTGCAGATATATTGGGGATCAGCGTTCGAACCTTAAGAAATAAATTACACCAGTATGAAGAGAACGGCGAGACCCCATTTTTAGTAGGAGATAGAAACTAAAAAGCTTTCAACTTTTCTAGCTATAAAGGGTAAAAAGGACGAACCCAAATCCTTCTTTGGAACAATTTTCCTATCACTATAATAAAAATTCAAAATTTTTTAATTTATATTCTAGTTTAACTTCTTTAGGTAAAACTTAATATATTTGAAGTTATATAATAATAATATAATAATTGCCTCTGCTTAGGCAATTCTTGGCACATGAATTGAGGTATATTTTCTTAAATAATGAAAGTTACCGAAACAAAGCAAAATCATATTCTAAAGAGAGCGCTGGATGTATATCAAAAACAGCACGAATCAATCTCTCATAATATAAAGAATGTTAATAAACACGACTTCAAAAGGGTAAAAACTGATTTTTCAAATGAATTGACAACGGCCTCTGCAGAATTACTATATGAACAGAAAAGTTTAAAAACCAGTCATGAAAGACATCTCGATGAGGGTCCTCCTTGGGAATCAAAATTACCTATGAGAGGGTCTGATGGGATTGAGGTAGATCTCCCCCTGGAAATGGCAGAATTAGCTGAGAATCAAATAAGATATGAGTTTACAACAAGAATGTTAAATCGCTTGTATAGGGGATTAGGTACAAGCATAACGGGTAAGGTGTAGCTTTATGAAAATTAAGGGCATATTTGGGGCATTACGGACCACTGTAAAGGGATTATCCACTGAGATGAAGCGTATGAATGCTATCTCAGAGAATATTGCCAATGCAGAAAGAACACCTGACATGAATGGAAACGTTTATAAAAGAAAAATTGTTGTAGAAAATCCAGTTGTAGGTAAAACTAATTTTTCAAGCAGGTTAAAAACTTCAGTCCGGAGAACGAAAGGTATGCATATGACTGAAAGTAGGTTTGAAGATAATGCAAGGGCAAAAGGTGGCTATAAGGACAATGTGCAGATTGTAGAGCTTGAGGGTGAAAAAATAATTTATGACCCAAGACATCCTATGGCTGATAAAAATGGATACATTAAACTGCCAAATGTGAACCTAGTTGAGGAAATGGTTGATATGATAACAGCGAGTCGTGCATATGAGGCGAACGTAAATGTGATGACAGCTGTAAAAAATATGGCAAAGAAAGCGATGGAAATTTAACTGAATAGACCATGAAATTAAATCCAACTCAGATAAATAGTTATGTATCACGGAATTCCATTAATCAAACTAACAGTGGAAGCTCCTCAGTGTCTTCCAACACTGAAGAAAAGATAAAAAATGAATATTCTTTAGAGGAAGATATATTAGGGCCCTCAGATCAAACTATTTCAAAATCAGAAGAAAGTTCAAAGATATTATCCGGAAAAGAACAAGCAATACTTCACGGACTCTTTGGAACTAAAAAACCCAGTGAAATGTCATTTTACGGTTCAACTGAGCTAAGGCACATTCACAAAGGGCAACTAATGGATATTAGTGGTTAGGAGATAAAATGACCGAAATAAAACAAATTCAAAATCAAATAATAATTCCTGATATTAAACAACAGGAGACGATTCCTTTAAAGAAAGAAGGAACAATTTCTTTTGGAGAGACAATCGAGAATTTCTTAGATGCAGTGAACGTCTCACAGATAGATGCAAAGGAAAAAGTTTCCAATGTTGTAACCGGACAATCAGAAAATTTACACGAAGCAATGGCAAAGGTTGAGGAAGCCAAAATCAGTTTTACACTAATGTTGGAGATAAGAAATAAACTATTACAGTCATTTCAGGAAATCCAACGGATGCAAGTTTAATAATCCAATAATCTAAGGATATAAAAAATGGAAAACTTATTCAATCAGATATCTGAATTATTTAAAAGTTACACAACAGGACAAAAATCAATACTAATTACTTTGTTCATCGGAATGATCTCTGCGATCATATCCTTGGTTGTGTGGGCAAACCGTCCCGAGTATGAACTATTATATTCAGATATAGACCCAACAACTGCAAGTAAAATGGTTACCGATCTAAAAACATCTAAAATAAAGTACAAATTAGAAAATGGAGGGAAAACCATTTTTGTCCCAACTGAAAACGTTTCTGAGTTGAGATTAAAATTTACAGAGCAAGGATATGTAGGAGATATGATAAGTGGATATGAGATTTTTGATAATAACGAAATCGGGATGACAACCTTTAAACAAAAATTAAACATGAGACGAGCAATAGAAGGTGAGCTAACTCGAACAATAAATCAATTTCCCGGTGTTATGAACTCAAGAGTACATATAGCTCTCCCTGAAGAAAAATTATTTGAGAAGTAAACTATTGGTAAAGCAGCTGGCTTGCTATATCTTACGCCAGGAGCAACTATAGATAACGAACAGGTGAAAGGTATTGGAGCATTAGTTGCAAACAGCGTAGACGGCATTGATTCTGACGGAGTGGTAGTTGTGGATTCAGAAGGGAAATTATTATCTGAAAATTTAGGAGAACAAGCTGTATTGGGTTCAACAGGAAACCAGTGGGAACTAAAAAATTCAGTTGAATCAAGACTTCAAATAAAAGTGCAAGATATTTTAGATGGAGTTTTGGGATATCAAAATTCGATTGC
>CAZNQF010000218.1:0-2957 GCA_964575125.1 uncultured bacterium | reverse complement strand
GAACCTTATTCTGGTAAATTAACTGAATATCCTCAAGCTTTATTAAGTCCACATATTTCAACCTATACTGAGCAATGTCGGTATTCTATGGAGTTATCGGCAGTTCAAAACCTTTGCCGTGATTTAAATCTATTATGACATCTGATTTTAATCTTGAATTTAACCTTGCAAAAGAATTGGCCGTTTCTGCAGGAAAATCACACAGCACAGCTTTACATGCTAATGGAACCGTAACCTCTTGGGGAAAAAACGATAACGGTCAATCTACGGTACCTCAAAATTTATATCTTGGGATCTCACCTCCAAATAACCTAGAACTGAAGCCTCCTCCAAAATGGCTAAAGTTTTCAATAAGCAAAGGAAAAATTTCGCCAAATGAGAGTGTAAATATTCCAATATATTTTGATGGAAAGAGAAAAAATGTAGATATATACTCTTCTAAATTTAATTTACTCACTTCGGGAGAATATTTTTCAAGTTTCTCTATTTCAACAACAATGAATGTTCAAGATGTTCCGCTTAATTTACCTCCAACTTTATCTTTTATAGGCCCCCAATTTACAGATGAGGATAGCCCTCTAGAGATCTACCTTAGCGCTGATGATTCGGAGAGTGATATTATTGATTTTCTTGTTAATAGCTACAGCGATTTTGTGGGCGTTTCAATTTTTGGAGATACTCTTGTGCTTTACCCTGATTTAAATTATTATGGCGTAGCTGATATCACTGTTATTGCAGGTGATGGAGTACTTGTTGATTCTGAGACATTTTCTCTTACAATAGAACCGATCAACGATAGCCCTGTTGCACACTCTACAAAAATCAATGTCGATGAAGACAATAAATTAGATATCCTACTATCAGGAACAGATGTGGATACAGAGGATAATTCACTTTCGTTTGAATTAATATCTGGACCTACTAATGGATCTCTAGAAGGGGAAGCTCCCACTCTTATCTATATTCCAAACAAGAATTTTACTGGTAGCGACCAGTTAACCTTTGTAGTTTATGATGGAATAGAATACTCAGACACCGCAGAGGTAAATATCACTGTTGAACCAGCCAAGGAAGTTTCAAGTCATATAGAATCTGTTCCTCTTTTAACAGTTAAACAGTCTGCAGAAGTTCCTGAAATCGGCGGCTCTTCTCTTTCAAGACTTACTTTAAATTTAAACGTTTTTAGTAATAATAACTTAGCTTACGGCTACTCTCTTGATGCAAAAGATGCCGTAAAGATGAGCTTTGCTCTTGGGGCAGATTATAGAATATCAGAGAGTTGGGTTAGCGGAGCTCTTTTTAAAAAATATGGTAATTTAAATTATGGCAATCCTCTCTTGGGCGGAGATTCAACGAAAGTCTTAGGTGGAGAGTCAGCATATATGTTTGATCTATATTTGAACAAAGAAAAACCACTTCATAATACGAGAGTTTTTGTTGGTCCAAGGCTTTCGCTAATAAGATGGCAATCAAATGAAAAACATCAAGTAACGGGAGATAACTTAAAAACATCAAAATATGTTTTATATAGTGGGATTGATTTTGGACTCATCATAAAATTGTTCTCTGGCCTATCTCTTAAAACAAATTTATATGTAGGCAACGTTTATCTTGGTCATGATCATATCAAACCAGGTAACAGTCTTCTTAACTCTTTTTGTGGTAGTGTGACAGCTAAATTGCAATATGATCTCTCACCCAAGCTATCTCTTTCGGGGGGAGTTTATAACGAGGGCTCGCCTGCGTTCAATGGCATTAATGTTAATGTGTCCTATTCTTTCTCGCCCAGAAAAGAATTATTTTTAATTCCCGAACCTGTTTATCCTCCAGACATACCACTTATAAGAGAACCAATTCATTCAGCCGATGATCCCCAAATTGCGATATCCGATGAGGGTACAGATCAAAATCAAACTGAAACAATGTCATGGAGAGAGACTCATCAAGATATGAAGCTAGATGTTCCTGTTCCTGACTATGAAGAACCCTTGACACCGAGAAGTCCAACCGAAGCTATTTCAGTGGACCGCTATGAAGTTGAGGCAACAGATGTAGAAACCAACCCAGCTATCGCTAACCCAGTGCAAGCAACGCCTGTTGAAACGAACCCTGTACAAACCACTCCGGTAGAAAAAAATCCTGTGCAAAATATCCCCGTAGAAAAAAATCCTATTGAACGTACAGACCTAGAAGAAGCAGTCTCAGATTTAGAGAGTGATGAGCTCAATGAAGAGGTTGATGAGGAAGAATTTTATCCAGATACTGATGAAGATGTAGCGGAAAATGAATTGCTCTCTGAAGATGATGCTAGGGCAGAGCTGTACAAATGGTTTAATGTAGAGTTTAATGAAAAAGATACTATTAAAATGACGGAAAAAGAAATTGAAACTGTACAAGTAATTATCACTACCGACGAGGGTAAATATTTTGTTTTCGATAAAGAATCAAAGCTAGCTAACAGTTTTAGACAAAAATTTGCTGAAGCTGTCAAGGAAGGAAAACCTTATTTTTATTGGAAAGACAAAAAATATTCCACTAATATAAAATAATATTTGTGAAAATATTTTGCCCTTTCCTTTTTCAAGAGAAAGGGCGTCCCTATTCATTCATTATATAAATGTTATTCCTACATATTTTGAGCTATGTGGAATACCGGGAAAAAACTCTTACCTTTTTTATTAAGAATGATGGAAAGAAGACCTCCACATCTTTCTTTCCATCATCTAAAGCTCCCACTCCAAGCCAATTTTATATCCTAATACAAAGGAGATATTGCTAATTATCGGATTTTATTATTTTTTCTTTAATTTTACTGATAAATGATAGATTTTATTTATTTTTTTTAATACCTGTGATTTAAATATCACAGGTTATCATATTTATAAACTGGGAATAGATAGGATAGCTAAGCTATCTTAATAAAACTAAATCTATTGCTCCGGAAGATGACGCTCTCA
>CAZNQF010000217.1:2738-2979 GCA_964575125.1 uncultured bacterium | reverse complement strand
GTATTGTATAGGTAGATAAAATTTTGAATTATTCTAGAACAAATATTATTGATATATTAAGAGATAGAAGTCTGTTTGTGGTGGTGGCCCTTCTATCTTTTTTTATATTTAGTTGTCAATCAAAGGCTCCACTGTTTTCTGGAGAATCTGCGTTTATTTATTTAGAGAAACAGTGTACATTTGTTCCCAGAAATCATGGAACCAACGGACACAGATTGTGCAAAGATTTTTTGGTGAGCAC
>CAZNQF010000217.1:0-2728 GCA_964575125.1 uncultured bacterium | reverse complement strand
AGCACCCTTGATGAATTTGCAGATACAACGTTTACACAGTCATTTTTACAGGCGGTGCCCGGGACATCTGACACCATTGAAATGACAAATATTATCGGTGTCTTTAATGGTGAAGGGCACTCACCATTGCTACTGGGTGCACACTGGGACACACGTCCCACCGCTGACCATGATAGAGATCCCGAGAGACGGGGGGACCCAATTTTAGGTGCCAATGATGGAGCGAGCGGGGTCTCAGTTCTACTAGAAATGGCTCATATTTTATCAAGAAATAGCCAATCTCAAAAAATTTATATTGTATTTTTTGATGCAGAGGATATGGGAATTGAGGGCAACCCGAAATCCTATGCTTTGGGAGCACAATATTTTGCAAATCATTTACCTATTCAAAAGCCCAGACAGGCGATCATATTAGATATGGTGGGAGATGCGGACCTCTTTTTACCTATAGAACGTAACTCCTATGTTCAAAACCCAAATTTAGTTAAGACACTGTGGACCTTGGCAGATGATTTGAGCTTAAATGCTTTTGAAAAACAGCTAATGTTTGAAATCTATGATGACCACGTTCCTCTGTGGGAGGTAGCACAAATCCCTGCAATTGATATAATTGATTTTATGTATCCAAATCAGCGGTCTAACTTTTGGCACACCCATGAAGATATTCCAAAGAATTGCTCGGCCGAAAGTCTCTATCAGGTGGGAACACTTTTAGTTCACTATATCTTTGACCATTGATATGACAGACAAAAATATATTCTTTATTTTTTTATCAGCCATTATATTAATATCGGCCTGTGAGGAGCCCCTGCCACAGCAAAAGGAGATTGATGATCCCATAACCCATACTCAGTTTGTGTTCATGAGGGAATCCAACCTCCTTTATTTTTCTGCTAGCTATGAATTGGAATTTGAGGGTGAATCACTATCTTCTTCTAGGGTTGAGTGGTATGGACAGGGTGGGACGGTTAAAGATACAGTTTGGTTGAATGACCTGGGCGAAAGCGGAGATATTATTTCAGCTGATAGACTATATTCTTCTGAGATAATTAATAGCTCAGAATATCTTTCAAATCCCCTTGACTCTTCCAACGTTGGTTCAGTGAATTGTACATTTATTGGTGTTTACGGGAGCAACAAAGTTGAGGTTAGTTATTTTAATTATGAACCAGTTATTTTATCTCTAGCTATTCCAGACTCTATCGTTCGACCAGTTGCGGAGGAGGTTGATTCCAATGAAAATGGTGTTTTCGATGAGGGCGAGGAGTTTATCGATTTTAATGGAGATGGTGATTACGATGAGGGCGAGGAGATCAAAAAAATACTCGTGGTTGCTGATATTTTTGATGAAAATGGTTCGGAAGATATATCAATATGTGGTTTAACATATATGCATGAGGGGCCCGATACGTTGCTAAACAATGGTAACCCCATTTGGCTATATGATGATGGAAGTAGTGTTGAAATATTCCCTAATTATTATAGCGGCGATGAAATTAGTGGGGACGGGAAGTTCAGTATTGAAATTCTAATATTTAGCGCTGAAAATTCATTTGTTCAAACAAAAACAGGTACATTTCTTTGGACCTTTGTTGCGAGGGATAATTCTTTTGAGGCAAGCGCACCTGTGGAACATATTATTATTGTAGAATGAAAAAAACTTTAACACTTAAATTTATTATTTTGTTTTTATCTTGTGGCTTTTCTCAAGGCCTGATACCCTCGCAATATAAATTGAATGATTCTCAAAATAGTTTCAGGACATTATCTTCCGGCTTACAGAGCAATGGTATAAGTGAAATTGTTTTACAGGGTTCTTCCACTGTTTGGCTGGGAACTGGAGAGGGAATATCATATCTTGAGGACTCGCTTTTTGTTAAAACAGTGGACACGCTAGAGCTAAAAAATGGTGACATCTATTTGTTAAACGATGGGATATCAGGGATTGCAGTTTATGGGGACCAGCTTATATCAGCTGGCGCATCGGGGGACCACCTAGGAGATTTTGGTACCGGTTTGTTTTTTAATGATGGAACAGAGTACTGGGTTCACCATGCCCAGCCCACTGAATCTACAATGGAGCCGTCCATATCTCAAGAAATCGGTTCGGGCTATTTTGAGATGCTTCCCATCACAACACACTACAATAATATAAGTTATGATTTGGCGATGACCTCTGAGTATGCCTGGATCACCAGTTGGGCGGGAGGGCTAAGGCGTATTCCGGTTGATTCACTTCCAAATTTGAATGCATTTTGGTCTCCCATTCCTCTACCTGAAGACGACCAGCTAGATCTGTTGACATGCGATGAAACCATATTTGATGATAGCTTGAATGTAATTCCAAATTTTTTTCTAAATCCTAGAGATCCCATCAGCGGAGGAAACCACAATCACAAAGCATTTTCAGTGATCGCATATTCTGATACAGTTTGGGTGGGAACAGCAAACGGAATCAATCGAGGAATATTGGGAGAGAATGGATGTGTTGATTGGGTGCACTACTCCTTTCAGCACCACAACTTATTGGGAAACTTTGTGGTAGGGCTGAACTCTCAAAAATGGAAAAACCATCGAATAGTTTGGGCCGCAACTATGAACGCCGACAGCTATGGAGAGCAGAGAGGGGTGAGCTACACAGTTGATGACGGAGCAACATGGAATCAAACTTAGGTTGGAGAGAGAGCGTACAACATATCATCAAAAGGTTCGCAGGTGCTTGTCAGCT
>CAZNQF010000216.1:0-2994 GCA_964575125.1 uncultured bacterium | reverse complement strand
ACGCATCTGCTTCACAAAATTGTGAAACCCCGATGGATTCAGATCTTCCTCACCTAACATGTTATTTAGCATGATACCCAGCTCTGGAATCAAATAACCACAACCCTCTCCGTTGGTCGTGGTAATGCTTGCTGCATTCCCCTCTCTATCAATAACACTAACCTGAGTTGTTGCTCCTCTAGAGGGTGGGTCGTTTTCAGTTTTATTATCTAAATCCATAGATAGAAATTGATCAAAATATTGACCCATATTTTTATCCTCTAGGATATCTGAGATCTGATAATTTTTATTTGGATTGTCCACTGTCTTTTCCCTCACTGAGGCGGTTAATCTCATTGAATTAATCAAGTGCAATAGCTCAGTATCTGAGGCAGTGTTTGACCGCTCCAATAACTGAAGTGTAAATGTTATGAGGGTCCCTCCCAGAGATGGAATCGGATTTGTGTACAGAGTTTTACCATGAAAGTTACTTTTCAAAGGGGTCCGTTCCACTACTCTATAGCTTTCAAGAGACTCTTTTGTTAGCAATCCTTTTTCTCCAACAGTGCCAAGGATTAACTTTGAGCCATCCCCTTTGTAAAAAAAATCAGCTCCATCAGATATAAGACCTTCAAGAAAATCTGCAAAAGCAGGGTTTTGAAATCTGTCTCCCTCTTTTAAAACATTTCCTTTAGGATTAAATAGCTTCTGTCCCGCTGAGGTGTGCGATAAAATCGGATCAAGCATTTTCATAAGATAACCATGGGCTTTATTTAAAATAATCCCACTTTTTGCAATATCAATTGCAGGTTCCAACACAGTTTTTAAGGGTATACGTCCCAACCGTTCATGAACCCGTAAGAGCCCTGCCGTATTTCCCGGTACAGCTACCGAACCCTGTCCTATATGAAATTTCTGAGTAGCAGGACCAAAATCGATAAGAATTCCAAAAAAATCCAACTTCTTGTTGGGCTGAGGTGGTGGTGTATCTACAAAAAAATCAAATAAGATAGGGGTCTCTCCGGCGGGATACGCCAATAACGCTCCCCCGCCACCTGGACCGGTAAGTGTAAACTCTGAAACCATCGACGTAAACACTGCTCCCACGGCCGCATCAAAGGCATTACCTCCACACTTGAGAATATCCAGCGCTGATTCTACTGTGGTTTTATCACCCCCTGCTATTGATCCATACTTCATAGTTTAACCAATTTTAAAGACCTCTTTTTCAAAACGTAATTTAAAATGGACATATAGATTCAGCTATTAAAATTCTGTTAAAAATAAAAAACCCCGCAAGAGCGGGGTTTTTTCATAACTAAAAATCTAGATTCCTGAAGTATCTGGACTAACAGGTAAGGTTATATTGGGAATCAGAGGTTCAGAGGGAGATGTTTCTTCCGGCACCTCCGGCTCAGGCGGTTTTGGCATTTCACCCCAATAAGTAGGTCTTGTTTGAAGCCGGTGCAAGATATTTTTTGATGTCAAATAAACTGGCGATTCATCACTAATTCGTATAGCATTTTGGCTCCAGTTTGTTTTAGATCGACCCAAGACAAAACGTCCTAATTCTGTATCATTAAGTCCGTAAAGCGTTAAATGAGTTCCCGCAGAATCATCAACAGAATATTTGTTCCAGTTTTTTGGGTTTGTGGAGATTGGGGATTCCTCACGTTCCAGTCCCTCAATATCATCAAAGAAATTATTTAAAATACTGGATTTAACTGTAAGCGAATCGTGTTCTGAGATTGACCAAACGGTGTCAACTTTCACCAGCTCCAATTGTTCGGAGTCCTTTTGAATGAAAATTCGAGTAATATACTCTCTGTCCTTTGAGATAAGCTCGGTATCTCTGGCGGTATATTTATCCTGCATCATATTATTGATAAAATATAGCACACCTAAAATAACTAAGCTAAAAACTGCAATCTTCGCTTGTTTAGTCATAGAATTCCTCCAATATCTTTGACCTTCCCTTTAATCTTGAAATTCTAAAAAATCCAAATCCAATCACAAGAATGGATGGAACTAATATGTTTACCCATTTTAAGAATCTTTTTGTTCCATCTTCTAATTCTGGGTCAAGAGGTCTGTTAGTAATTTCTCTGGACCTTAGCGCAATGAGCTCTTTATCACCCAATAAATAATCTACCGAATTCATAACCAAAATATGGTTTTCGGGTGAAGACCCTCCCGCACCATCCATAAGAAATCGTGAATCGCTCACCAATATTAATTGACTAAGCAAGCTCGTTTCTTTGCTTGTTCTCTCTGACCTCACTGCGACCAGCTTTTTAGGTTGGTCTAGACTCTTTAGAGAGGGATTATTTTTAGGGTCAGGGTTTAAGTTAAAATTCCCAACCATTGATCCAGATCTGTTTGATGTGTACATCAATGGCTGAACATTAACCTCATAATTGTTTGACAATGAATCATTGTTTGATATTTCGCTAGCAAAAAATAATTGAACCTGCTCCAAGCCACTTACCACAACTTCATCCTTATTAAATTTACGGATTACCGGAAGCAGAGGATATTCCATGGGAACTGCCATTCGGATAAATCCCATATTCTGTTGTACATTTACACGTCCGCAAGTTTTATCCAATACTAGATTCTTCTGAAGATTAACACCATAGGTATTTATAATATCAAAAATATCTGAGCTAATAACGGTCGCCTGTTGGGTTGATAGATCTGAGCTCACTTGGGATTGGGCAAGAAAGAGGTTTCCTCCTCTTTCAATGTATGCACCTAAATTATTTCGTTCCTCTAGCGTAAGAGAATCTTCAACACCATTAAGTAGCATCAATTCAACCTCTTTGGACACCGCGCTTGATAAATCTACAGATCGAACTGTGTATCGTTGTTGAAGTTTATCCATGATAGCTGTATTTTCTATGCCATCCTGGTATACAGTTTTAGCTATAGCCACAACAGGTTTATTTGTTTCAACTAATCGTTTAATTTTTGTTGTGATTTCATATTCCAACCCCGTTGTGGAGTGAATAACAG
>CAZNQF010000215.1:0-3000 GCA_964575125.1 uncultured bacterium | reverse complement strand
ATGTTTTTCTGTAAAGTGGCTTATGATCCCTTTCCCAATCATTATCGCGTCACCATAAGATAATTCACTCCAAAAATCTGTGTAACTGTTGATGATATTATAATCACGCCTTTTAAAATGGTCCCTTGCTTTTTTTCCAATACAAAATATATCTATATTGTCTTTGTTCATTTTACCCATTTCATTTTCTGCTTTTTTCAAAACATTTGTATTGAAAGCCACTGCCAAGCCTCGATCTGATGTCACAACAACATACGCAACTCGTTCAGCATTTCGAATGTGAAGCAAGTCTAAACTAGCTCGATCTACATCAGGCAGTAGATGCTCAATTACGCCACTTAATCTGTTCGAATAGGGTCTTGCTTCCTCCATACGTTCCTGAGCTTTTCGCATTTTGGCGGCAGCAACCATTATCATTGCTTTGGTTACATTCTTAATGCTCTATACAGATTTTATACGGTCCCGAATGTCTTTCAGATTTGCCATATATTTAAGCTGTAAAACCTCCCTTAAACGCCAAGATTGCCTTTTCCAAATTGTCCGAGGTTTTATCACTCAATTTTTCTTCAGATCTAATTGAATTCAAATCATCTGAACAGTTTGCATCAAGATAATCTAATAAACCACTTTCAAAATCTTTAATTTGATTTGCTGGGATGTCATCTAGATGCCCCTTAGTGCCGGCATAAATAATGGCGATTTGTTTTTCTACATCCACGGGAACATATTGATCCTGTTTGAGGATCTCTACCATACGTTCTCCGCGAGTCAGCTGAGCCTGAGTTGCTTTATCCAAATCAGAGCCAAATTTTGCAAAGGCCTCTAGCTCTCGATACTGCGCTAGATCTAGTCGCAGGGTCCCTGCAATACTCTTCATCGCTTTTATCTGCGCCGCTCCGCCAACACGGGACACAGACAAACCTACATCAATGGCAGGGCGAATCCCAGAATTAAACTAATTAGTTTCAAGATATATTTGGCCATCTGTAATTGAGATCACATTTGTTGGGATATATGCTGCGACATCACCTTCTTGGGTCTCAATTATCGGGAGCGCAGTAAGTGAACCTCCACCTAAATCCTGAGATAGTTTTGATGCTCTTTCTAGAAGACGGCTGTGAATATAAAATACATCTCCCGGAAATGCCTCGCGCCCTGGTGGACGTCTTAATACTAGTGACATTTGACGATAAGCAACTGCTTGCTTGGACAGATCATCGTAAATAATTAATGCATGCATTCCGTTATCTCTAAAATATTCTCCCATTGCGCATCCTGAGTAGGGAGCAATATATTGCGTTGGAGCTGGATCTGAAGCATTTGCCGCAACCACCGTTGTATATTCCATGGCACCATTTGATTCAAGCTCAGAAACAATTTGGGCTACCGTGGAAGCTTTTTGACCAATCGCAACATAGATACAGTACACCGGTTCATCAGTTTTGTGGGTTGATTTTTGATTAATTATTGTATCAACAGCAACAGCTGTTTTACCGGTCTGTCTATCACCGATAATCAGCTCTCGTTGTCCACGTCCGATTGGGATCATGGAATCAATAGCCTTTATTCCCGTTTGAATTGGCTGTGTCACTGGCTGCCTTTGCATCACACCCAAAGCTTTCCTCTCAATGGGAAGAGAATCATTGGTGTCTATTGGTCCTTTTCCATCCATTGGATGTCCAAGCGGGTTGACAACTCTACCCAGCATGGCTTCTCCAACGGGAACTTCTACCACCTTTTCGGTTCGCTTTGCAAGGTCTCCCTCTTTGACCTTTCGACTATCTCCGAATAAAACCAATCCCACATTATCTTCCTCTAAATTCAATGCCATTCCGAACACTCCGTTAGGCAGCTCCACCAATTCTGAGCTCATGACATTTTCCAGGCCACTTACACGTGCAACACCGTCACCTATTTCCGTGACCTCTCCCACTTCTGATACATCCACCGAAACATTGAATGCATCTATTTGCTGTCGTAATAACTCGCTTATTTTTTCAGTTTTAATTTCCATGTTACTTCCTTAAAATTAGGATTGAAGTAAATTTTCTTTTAATCGATTCATTTTTCCTTGAACAGTTGCATCAATGAATTTATTTCCTATCCTCAGCTTTATACCGCCAATAAGTGATGGGTCTACGCTTACACTTAGGTCCGCTGTCATCTTTAAACTAGACTCAAGATCTTGACGAAATTTATCTATATTTTTCTCATCCAACTCCTGAGATAAATGAGCACTGATTGATACTATTTTATTCTCTTTTTTATAGTGAGCTTTAAACTCACGATAAAAATATGAAATCTGATTCATACAATTATTTTCAATTAAGATATGAATAAATTCCAGTACAGCAGGGTGAATTTCATCTCTTAACGCATTTGTCAAAATTTCCTTCTTATTATCCTGTGAAATACGTTTAGACAAAATTAAAGATCGGAACTGTGCATCCTGCCTCCAAAAACTTTGGATGCTTCCCAGAGATGATAAAACTTGATCTGTACAGTCACTTTCCAAAGCCGTTTTAAACAGGGCTATAGGATAATTTCTCAATTGAGAATCATGCTTCATATTTATTTACGCTTTTTAATGATTCATCAATAATAGCTTGGTTATCTTCTTTGGTAATATTTTTGCTCATGAGTTTTTCCGCAATGGACAAAGAAATATCTACAACCTCATTTTTAATTTCTGAGATAGCTTTATCTTTTTCAATACGGATTTGATTTTCCGCGTCACTCAATATTGACTTTGCCTGTTCTTTTGCTGAGCTCAAGGTCTCTTCTTTCATTTTACTCGATGCTGCCTTTCCCTCAGAAAGAATGGTTTGTGCTTCTGATCTAGCTTTATTGATAATGTCCTGCCCTTCAGTATTTAAACGTTCAAGCTCCGTTTTGGCTTTTTCTGCATCATCAAGGGAAGATCGAATGAGCTCTTCCCTATCTTTCAACATTTTTAAAAGAGGGCTCCATGCAAATTTCGCCAGGACACTCAACAAAACC
>CAZNQF010000214.1:0-3049 GCA_964575125.1 uncultured bacterium | reverse complement strand
TTGGGCCTTTGTAATTAGTTTTAAATTTTTCCCTAAATCTCTCTGGAGCAAAAAAGGGTTCATGAGGATCAAAAGTCTCTATTTGTAAAAACCAATTGTCAGCACTTTTATTAGTTTCTAAAAATTCAAGTCCAGCAGCAAAACATTGTACAGAGGGAAAATCTTTTTCTTCTTTTATATACTCGCTATTTATTGCAAAAAATTCATCATTGCCCGATTTATTATTATCTGAATCTCCTAAAGAAGAAAATCCTCTTGGCATTTGCAATGAATGATATTTTTCTTTAAATCTTTCTAAAGGTGGCTGTACCATAGCCTTCCAAGGATCTGCATGTTGGCCTCTAATAAAATCATAAGAACTAAAGCGATTATGATAAGTTAATCCCCCATCAAGCCAATAGCAAAAATGATCAGTAATGAGATGAGAGTAAGTATTGTTAGACTTTAAGATTTCAGCAAAAGAATTATCAAAAGGCTCAAGGGGACCCCAACTACGATGGAGAAAATTTAATCTTCCAGTATGTAAATCCCTTCGTGCAGGAATACAGGGCATGCTACCAATGTAATGATTATCAAAGGTAATAGATTTCTCCGATAATCTTTGAAAATTTGGTGTCTCCATAAGAGCAGAACCATAGGATGATAACATTCGCCTATTAAGAGAGTCAAAAAGAAGAAAAACTGTTTTCATATTATTAATTTATTATTTAACAAAGCCATTAAAAAGCAATAAAAAATACTAAATTATAAAAAATAATAATAAGTATTATAAAGAAATATTTTCTAAAAAAAAAAAATAAAACATAATTTACTTGATAAATATTAAATATATTAAAATAAATTTTTATTTTTTAAAATTAAAATATAATTTTTATTTTTTATTTAAATTTTGAACTCATGTATTATTATAGTTATTATATAGATTAATCATCAAAAATTTTATAAATTTGTGTAAAGTTTATCAATATTTATAATTTCTAAGGAGGTAATTATGAAAAAAATACTTTACAAATTTACTGCCTTTCTTGCAATGATGACTGTGGTTCTAAGTACATCAATTTCATTGCGAGCAGCAGATATACCAATCACAATCCATATCAATGCGTCTCCGTGGTACGGAGGTTTTGAAGGACTTGTGCTTCAATATGAAAAAGATACTGGCAATAAAGTTATTCTAGATAAAATTCCTTATCCAGGTATGTTAGAAAAAGCACGTAATGCTTTTGCTGCAGATGAAAGTCCTTATGACCTGGTCAATCTTGATAACGGATGGGTTGCAGAGTTATATGACGCTGGTTTTTTAACACCGTTAACTGACATTGATCCATCATATACGCTTGATCCTGATTATTCTACAAATGCTGATGCTATTTGTTGGGATTTTGAAAGAAAATGGGCAACGTGTGAAACAGGTAAAATAATGGCTTTTTCTTCTAATGGTCAAACCCACTAGTGGTATTATCGTAATGATTTAATTGATAAAGCTCCTGTGACTTGGGATGATGTTATGGATAATTGTAGAAAACTTCATAACCCTCCAAAATTATATGGAGCGGTTCAGCGGGGAGAACGTGGTAATCCAATTCGTTTTGCATTTAGTCCACACATGTTCAGCTTTGGCGGTTCAATTTTTGCAGATCCGAGTAATGGAGATTACACTGTAACTTTCAATAGTCCGCAGGTAGCTGCTGCTGCAGAAAGTTTTATTACTATGCTTCAAACATGTTCAACTGGAACACCAGCTGTAGTTGGTCAAGGTGAAATGGTTCAATTGATGCTTACAGGTAAAGCTGCACAAGCAGGAATTGTTGTTGCGGCTCAAGCTCATATGGACAATCCAGCAAAGTCAGCTGTTGTAGGAAAAATTAGCTACACTATTATGCCTAGACCTGCTGATGGTAAACACAATCCAGTTTTTGGAAGTTGGCAAATGGGTATTCCAGCAAATATATCTGATGAGCGAAAACAAGCAGCTATGGAATTTGTAAAATATTACCAAACATCTGCTGCTCAAAATGCATTAGCTCAAACTGGAGGCATTCCTACTTCATATAGTGTGTTGGGAGGTCCTTTATCAAATGAAGAACGTTACCGTTGGATGTCGCATTTTGGAGATAGTGCAGCGGCTGCTTCTAGCACATTAATATATGTAGAAGGAAAGCAAGTGGAAGATGTAATCGGATTGTACATGAATGAAATCCTATTAGGAACATATACTGTAAATCAAGGATTAAATCTTGCAGCTAAAGATTAGCATGCAATAGTAGAGAGAACCGGCCGAAATACCGGTATGCTTGATCCACTTCCTGAATAACATAGTTTATTAATATTAGGGGCGAAAAAACCGCCCCTAAATTATAAAATAACATATGATAATTCATATGAATTTTTTTAATAATGACTGATAAAAAACAAAATCACCGTTCAGCACATTCAGTTGATTGGTTTGAGAAGCATTTTAAATTAATTACCTTGATGCCGGCAATTTTGTTTTTTTTAATTCTTACTGTTGCTCCAACAATTGAACTTATTAGAATGGCTGGTCAACATATTTCCTTCGTTGATAGAGAAATGGTTCGCGTACCTGCCTTGATAGATAATTTTCAACATTTTCTTTCTGATCGTATCTATAGAGCAGTTCTTCTTAACACTATAATTTTTGTCTTCTCCTCAACTGTTTTAGAACTATTGTTTGGTTTTGCATTGGCGCTTCTCGTGAGTGAGATCGTTAGAGCTAGAAATGTAGTTCGCACACTTTGCTTGTTGCCAATTCTGATGCCGCCAGTGGCAATAGGTAATATGTGGCGTTTAATGTATGATCCTGATTTTGGAGTTATTGGAAATTTCATTTTAACTCAAATAGGCATTGGGGCGTATGCTCTTTTGGGAGATCCAGCAACTGCCTTAGCTGCTGTTGTAGCTGTGGATGTATGGCATTGGACACCTTTTGTATTCATTATTCTTCTTGCTGGGATTGAATCTTTACCGCAAGATGTTCTAGAGGCGAGCAGAGCAGATGGAGCATCCTACTGGCAAAGGCTTCGATTTA
>CAZNQF010000213.1:2306-3062 GCA_964575125.1 uncultured bacterium | reverse complement strand
CAAAATAATGTGAAAATTTTGGTCGAAAGGCCACATCCCTGATCCTGTTCCAATATTTGTGTATGTCCAGTAATGTACATTATTGATAAAGAAAAGTATATTTGATTCAGACCATTCAATACTGTAAATATTAAAATTATCTGATACCCCTGGGATATAATAATCTTGTCCGTTTCCTCCAGCAGACTGGTTTGAACAGCCATTATTCCAATTGCAATCACCTGTATGTACGGAACCCTTGACCCAGTTAAGGTTACAGCCTACATGTTCCATGATATCAATCTCTCCGCTTTCTGGCCATCCACCATACACCCAATCTGCTGGTAGCATCCAAATCGCTGGCCAGGGTCCAGCCCCAGAAGGAAGTTTTGCCTTAATATCTATTTTTCCATATAAAAAGTCTCCCTTACCAGCTGAATTTATTCGGGCAGATGTATAATTTGCGTCACCATAGTTTTCATGTAATGCCCTAATTACAAGGCAACTATCCTCTACATAGGAATTTAGAGGTCTGTTGGTATAGGCCTGCAACTCATCGTTTACCATTCCTGGTCCCCACTCTTCATGATTCCATTTTGATTGATCGATATAGCCAAGATTGAACTCATCATTCCACACAAGCTCCCATTGGGTCGTATCAGCGAAAGTATCATACACACAATTGTTATTAATCATAGCATCCGAGTCATAATTATACGCATCCTCATCCATGCACCCAGAACATGAAGTATTCCATAATGAACCATTAGGGTTTTG
>CAZNQF010000213.1:0-2241 GCA_964575125.1 uncultured bacterium | reverse complement strand
AGACTCCACAGCTATCATCTTCAAAAATCCCACCGCACAGTCCGGTGCATTCTATAACATCATTATTGCAGCAGATATCAAAGCTATCAAGAAGAGCAGTACCTCCGCAGGTACCCTGACAATCATCATATAGACAGCTACCATCATCTTGATTAGCTTCATTGTTATAATTACAGGCAGTAATATCAGTACAACCATCGACTCTTTCACTTTTGCTAGTTTCGCTACAACTAAAGAACAAAAGAACAAATAGTGTAATTGTTAGTTGAGGAATTATTTTTTTAGTTAAAATTATTGTTTTACCTAATGAGAAATTTTCTTGCCATAATCGATATTGTGATCACTAGTCAGGATAGGAAAAGGAGGCACCGGATGTGAATAGGCAGCAGATGGTTTAATAGCAACCATATCTATGTGTGACAAATTTATCTTATCAAACTGTTTGAAATTTATTTCAATTTGGTCTGAATATTTTTTCTGTAGCATCTGAATATAATCATCCATGACACTCAAGTAGTTTTTATCATTTTCAAAAATAAATCCTTTTTCTTTCAGAATCTTCTTTTTTTTCAACGTGGCATATAAATAATCTTCCCATAGATATGTTTCCAATAATACAGATTGATGCTTATCGTATCCCATTTTATAAGCTTCAGTGGTCAAATAGTAATCTCTTAAAAGATCAGCAAGTGCGTACTTGAGCTGTAGCGGAAATTCGGATTTATTAACTTTTTTTTTTCTAAAAACAAGAGGATGAGAGTCTATTAATTCTTGAATTTCTCCGACAGACCATGTCCTATCATTAAAATGGATGAAAGGCATTTTTTTGTCATAAAATTCCATTGAACTAAAATCCGGGCTTTCATCTATTTCTTTATCCATATTCCAAATAGCTTCTATCAGTTTATTATCATTTACAGCACCAAGATAATAGTTTGAAGCTACTCCCAGAAACTTTGAAAATATCGGTTCAATCAAATCCATTTTTTTCCCTGCCATAAGTCCGGAAACATAATCATTATATTTTTGATTTGCTTCCAATCGGTTTAATTTTTCATCGATATCTTTGAAAAATATTTTCTGGGCTGATGCTGTGATTACCGGAGCCATAGTCCAGCCTTTAATCTTTACCCAAAGGTAAGAACCATCGTTTGTTTTGAAGGGAGGCAACACTTCATTCTTTTGTAATTTTTTACCAAATATTTTTTCTATAATAAAAGGATCTTCTTCGGAAAAAAAATCAATTATATGCTCAGGAATAGAATCTAGTTCAAAAGCAGAGCTAAAGATTTCTTCATAGCTAAATCCTAGTTCCATAAAATGTAGTATTTCATCTGCAATTAGTTGGTCTGGTAATTTACAGAATAGAACATTATATTTTCTGCTTGCTGTTGATGAATATTGATTAATGGTTTCGGTAGGAATCTGTACATTTTTATAACCCTTTTCATACAATAATACATCTCTCATCGCTTGTTCTTTTCTACCTTTTAGATATTTAATCAAGTTGGGTGATAACGAAATATTTGATGTTTCAAGAGAAAGAAGTTTTTCTCCTATAAGTGAATTGAGGATAATTTTTTTATGAATTGTATTGTCACCTCTGCAATAGTCTGGTCGAATTGTATATTCTGACCGCTCGATAAATTCATCAACCGTAATGATCTTATCTCCAACTTTGGCAATGATATTCTCTACAGAAATCTCTATAATTGGTCTAGAGATTTCTTTCACTTTTTTGCTACAGGAGTGAAATAAAAGAACTGAAATAAATAGTATAACTTTTGAATATCGAATCATCTTATTGACCGATTTTAGTTACAAAAAAAAATAATGTTATACTAAAAGATAAATCACAATGTATACTGATTGATATTTCCTAGAGTTTGATTTTTGCCCAGATTTATTTTTAAGCCACCACCGTATGTGAAGCCATATTCTGCATTATTTACTTCAATGGTTTTTGTATCTTCCGCACAATTAAGCAAACAAGATTCTTCAGTCACCGACAACTCTTCAACACTAATTTTATTTGTACCTTTTAAACCCATTCTCAAAAACAGGCTTGTTCCGCCTGGTATCCGATACTCATACTGACTGCCTAAATTAATAGATTCACTATTATTATTTGGATGTAGTGCGTCAACAGATAATGTAAAAATCTGATTTGATGAATAAATGGGTTGTGCTGACATACCTATTCTAATTAGTAACGGAAGCTCCCAGCCATCAGTTTTAAAT
>CAZNQF010000212.1:0-3089 GCA_964575125.1 uncultured bacterium | reverse complement strand
GACAAATGGAAAAGTAAGC
The DNA here is from genome assembly GCA_964575125.1 of uncultured bacterium. Classification (GTDB taxonomy): domain Bacteria; phylum Fidelibacterota; class Marinisomatia; order Marinisomatales; family AB-629-J13; genus AB-629-J13. The sequence continues at coordinate 3,070 of CAZNQF010000212.1, read as the reverse complement.
AAAAAGGAATTAATTGAATTTAGTTTTAAATTTCTGTTGGAAAGAGAACCTAATACTTCAATTCAGTCCTCATTTGAATTGAGTGTGATATCTGAATATTTTCCTGAGTATAGAAAGACCGTTAAGGAATGGAGTACTGAAAATTGACATTATATTTTAAAAAAAATAAATTAAAAACAACACTATGGGAATGATTATTAAAAAACACATAACATACTTGAATGCTTTTCCTTTTAATTTATATTTGTCTTTATAAAATTCTCTCATAGATTTAATTATTATTCACTTTTCTCTATTCTTGTATTCATTCTATTCAATCTATCAAGTAGAATAGTAATAAAATAGGTAAGCAGACTTCGTGCTATGCTATGAATTATCTTATAAAAAAACCACTCATCATATTAGTTTTGCTATTCCTAGGAATTTCTAATTCTATTTATGCAAATTTGTTTAAATGCGAAATAAAAGAAGGTTTTGAGGTGGTAGAATAAATTGATGAAAAATCTATTCTTAAACCAATTATTTTTAAATTTTTTAAATTTGAAGATAGAGTATAAGCTCACAAAAATTTAGAAATAGATTACTGTATTGTTAAAACTGTTGTATGAATAAAACTGAGATTACCAAAATGTCACTAAGGTTAAAACCACTAGCTATTACTATGGGAGATCCATCAGGTATTGGCCCTGAAATTATAGTGTCAAGTTTTGAAAAAGAATCCTCTAACTTTAACGCAATTGTTCTAGGTTGTCCAAATACCATGAAACGTGCTGTCGAAATCAATAATTCAAAATTTTTAATTAATACAATAAAAAACATTAATGATGCTACTTTCAAATCAGGAGTCATTGATGTGCTAGAGATAGTAAATTTTAAAAAATTACCAGATTTAGGTAAAATTAATGCTGCAAATGGAAAGGCTGCATATGAAACTATAATTAGTGCTATAAATTTAATTCTTGAAAATAAAATTAGTGGAATAGTAACATCTCCCATTAATAAAGAATCTCTTTTTCAAGCAAACATTAAATTTTCAGGACATACTGAAATATTAGCAAAATTTACTAATTCCCAAAATGTAGCAATGTTACTTATAAATAAAGAAATTAAAACACTCTTATCTACAATTCATTGTTCTTTAGGTGAAGTTGTTAATAAGATTAGTTTTGAATCACAAATATCTTCAATAAATTTTGCTCATCTTGGTGCGAAATCTCTTGGAATATCTAAACCTCATATTGCCGTAGCAGGGTTAAATCCACATGCAGGTGAGGGAGGTTTTTTTGGAAGAGAAGAAATAGACATTATTATCCCAGCAATTAAAAAAGCAAAACAACAAGGTTTTAATGTTTCTGGTCCTTGGCCTGCTGATACCGTTTTTATGCAGGCTAGAAAAGGTGATTTTGATATAGTAGTCGCTCAATATCACGATCAAGGTTTGATACCTTTAAAATATATGGGATTAGAAAATGGTGTAAATATTACTCTTGGACTTCCTTTTGTACGAACAAGTCCTGATCATGGAACAGCTTTTAATATTGTAGGCAAAGGGATAGCTGATTCATCTAGTCTCGAAGCTGCAATTATATGTGCAAATAAATTAATTAAATCAAAAATAAGTAAGGTAACATAATGGGCTTAAGGTTTATTTTTATGTTAACATCTAATGATAGGACTGTGGAAGATGCTGAAATTCATTTGAGTACAGCTCTAGCAGCTGGCATCCATCATATTGGATTTAAGGATATTGGCCTATCTTTTGATAGATTAAAAAATTTAAACTCTGCAATTAAATCTGGAGGAGCCACAAGTTATTTAGAAGTAGTGTCACTCGACAAAAAAAGTGAGATTATTTCTGCTAAAGCAGCAATAGAAATAGGAGTGGATATACTCTTAGGTGGCACTAATATAAATGAAGTTCTAAAAATTTTAAAAGGTACTAATATAAAATATTTTCCCTTTCCAGGTAAAATTGTAGGTCATCCGAGCTCTCTTCTAGGAACAGTTAATGAAATTGTAAAAAGTGCAAAAACTTTGGCATTAAAGAAGGGTGTGCATGGACTTGATCTCTTAGCATACAGATCAACATGTGATGTTAAAACATTAATTAATGCTGTTTGTGAATGTACAAAAAAACCAGTTATAATAGCAGGTTCTATTGATAGTTATCATCATATTTCTAATATTAAAAATTCTGGAGCAGCTGGTTTTACTATAGGTTCAGCTGCACTTAATGGCAAATATCTTTCTACAGAATCAAAACTAGACTTTCAGTTGAAGGCAATCATGAAAGATGTTGCTGAAGCTAATAATCACATATCTAAATTATATCCTCAAAATCTAAATGATTCTTTCAATGAATTTGAAGATGTTTGGAGCCCTAAAATAGCAGGTCAGATAAATGATATGCAAATAAAATTAATTAAAGTTAAAGGAAGTTTCATTTGGCATCATCATAAAACAGAGGATGAATTGTTTTTTGTACATAAAGGAAAACTTATGATGAAATTCCGAGATCGTAAAGAAATTATTAAGGAAGGTGAATTCATTATAGTTGCTCATGGTGTAGAGCACTGCCCAGTTGCTATAACTGATGTTTGTGAAATTGTTCTTTTTAGACCAAAAACAACAATTAATACTGGTAATGTTAAAAATGTTCGTCAAGTTTTAAATTATCATATCTCATGATTTCCTCAACATTCCTCTTGGTTAGTGGTAGGATAATCACATAGATCAAGCCAACTAAAAAAACCTCCCCTTTCCCCTCCTTATTTTCCCCATTAATCGCGTATCGGTATTGTGGTAGGGTGATCGTGATGAAAAAACTTTTAGTGATCGTGGTTCTGAGTTTAATAATTTGTAATATCACTTATGCAAAAAAAAATAAAAATACTTGGGATTATCCTTTATTGTTTTATCAAGGATGGGAAGTCAAAGGTTCAGAAAATCACTATAAGTTTCAATCAAATTTAAGAGAAGACAAAGACGTTTTAAAAGAATTTAAAAATAATAAAAAAACTGGGATAATTAGTTATTTGTTATTTGAGGATGGTAAAATTGTAATCGATGA
>CAZNQF010000211.1:803-3097 GCA_964575125.1 uncultured bacterium | reverse complement strand
GCTTATGCGAGCTGTTCATCAACTTCGTGCTCACCGTAATCCCTTTCCGCTGCCAGCATTTGTGTTTATTATCTTTCTCCGCCCCAACCAAGAGCTGCATCAAATGCAGGCGGTGGTGGTGCTGGAGGTGCATAGGTATCTATGCCATCATCATATCCATCTGTGGCAGCCTCATCAAAACCGGTTGCCAGCGTAATGGACTGACCATCACCTGAAACATCTACCTGAATTTGAAATCCGTGTAGGTCTCTCGAACCACCATTGTCAGCGATAGCATCCCACTCAAGGGACACCGATTCCTCACCGGCCGTTGCCGATAGATTCGATGGCGCGGACGGAGGCTCAGGGGTCACATCTGTTATATCACCAGCATCTCTGGGCTGGATCTTAAAATTACCATAAGCAAAATCAAGGGGACCGGCAACTGTGTAGTGATTTCCGATTGCAATGGTAGAGTCAGCATACATTTTGTCATCAACTCTTCCTGGACCGGTTCCATCATCTATGGACCACTCACCGTAACCTAAATCATTGTTATCACATTCACCTGTTGCGGTCACAACCACTGATTCATATGCCTCTTCAAATACACCGGTCTGAAGTGCAGCTGGCTCAGGGGCAGCGTTACCGCTTGAGTTTACCGCTACCTCATCAACCATGATCTCGGTAAGGTCATAGTACTCAATTACGGTACCAATAACGGTCACATTATCGCCAACGGCAATAGAGTCCGAACCTTGATAGCACCAAATACCGCTCCATGGACCGCTACCATCTTGCATCCAGAATCCGCTGGATGTTTTACCGGTAACCGTTCCTGAGGTTGACACCAAAACGTCAACATGGGGAGAGGCATCTGCCTGACCCTGAATATCGTAAATGGTCAAATCAGTTGGGAGCACAGGGTAAACACAGCAATCTGTGGTTCCGTCCTCACAGCCATCTGAATCGGGGTCATAGTTGTTTGCATCTGGGTCATTACATCCCCAGCTTGGTCCTGCGGGCTCATCAATGTGCCAGCCAAGGTGGCTCCAATCATTCTGATCAAGAACGACCCACTCTGAGTCATCCGCGTTTGTACCTGCGGATGATGGCCAGTCGCCACCATTACCCGAAGCAACATCGTCCTTTCTGACCAGTGTATGGTCTTTTGTTGCGTTTGATACACCTGCAACCTCCCAGCCTGAGCCGGGATCGCCGTTCCAGTCACCAACACAATCGAGTATGGAAAAGTTATCTTCAGTTCCGCCAACCAAACAGTAACCATCATCACCATTACTTAGATAGGTGTGGTGTTGGTCGCACTCACCTTGAATAAAATCATCTGCACTACCGTGGCAAATCACATATACATCGCCAGCCTCGACAGTTGCTCCTTCACTAAATGTGTTCCAGTATTCATACATACCCGGCTCACTTGGAGCATTTGAAACGCTAGGGAATGCGTAGCCACTTAGGTCAACCGCTGCATCACCTGCGTTATAAACTTCTAAATACTTATTATTACTTGAACCCTCGGCAGCCTCTGAAAAGAAAAGGTTGTCCGTTGGCTGTGGCTCATCCTCACAGGCAGTACAGCTACCAAAACATACCACACCGAGAACCATATCTTCCGTTCCCATGGTAAAACCGTAGTTTCCATATCCGTCATCTGGGTTCCAATCACACTCTGAACCCACCGGTATATTACCACTGATACCTGCCCAACCATTAATAGTGAATATGTACTCATGGTCACCCTCAGCAAGCTCTCTTGAGCCAGTGTAGACACCATCTCCATCATCATCATAGAGCTCTGCGCCCCATCCAGCCCAACCATCAAAGGAACCGGTTGCATACACACCATAAAATCCATTACCATCGCCATCAACAAATCCATCAAGATCTACCTGTGAAATATCAACCTCGAAAGTCACCTCGGCAAAATCCGGAGGGGTCAACTCATCGCAGAATCCATCTCCGCAAACGCCAAAACAAGAGTTCACAGTTGCGTTCTCTTCTCCGAACTCAATGTGACGATCATTGTACGGAGGAACCGCACAGTCTTGACCGCCGATATCCTCTTTACAACCCCAACCACAACCACCATTTATAAATGTATAGTCAGTGCTAAGATTGGCAGGAAGGGTGAACGTAATGCTATACACACCATCACCATCTTCATCGCTCATAGGGTTGACACAAGGACTACAAACGGTAACGCCAGCAGCAATAAATACACCCACGAAAGATGCCCCAAAATCTCTCAAGTCTAAGTAAAAGGCACCCTCTTCCTCAACACAGATATCGCTATT
>CAZNQF010000211.1:0-793 GCA_964575125.1 uncultured bacterium | reverse complement strand
AGTTTCCGTCCCAGCTCCAGGACTCACCTGTGGCAAACTTATAGGTATAGTGAGTGTTAGCATCAAGCTCTAGCGTTACATCAAACACCAGATCACCATCTTCATCGCTCATCTGATAACCCATTGAAGGGGTGTCAGGCAATGACGAACCAATATTTCCACCACGGATATAGACACCATTAGATGGGTCTTGATAGGCCATGTTCACCTGAAATGTAACATTCACAGATGGAGGTGGTGGTGGTTCATATATACCTGGCGTGACACTAAGATGTAGTATGTTCACTGCAGGATTGTCTAGGTTAACATGTGAGTTTTCATTCATGTTTACACTAACAAGATCACCACCTGAAACTGCATCTGTAAGATGAAAGGTTCCCACACTACTAAATGCAGAGTAGTCCCAGTTAAGCTGAATCGAACCGCTCTCATCATACTGTAAAAGAACATCAAACACATGCTCAGCACCAAAGTCCTCAGCGCTGCTCCCTAAAATCTGAATAAAATAGCGGTCTCCGCCCCAACCAAGCGCTGCATCAAATGCAGGTGGAGGTGGCGCAGGAGGTGCATAATCATCTATGTTTGCATCAAATCCATCGGTCGCACCTGCAGAGAAACCTACTGACAGGTCATAGCTACCCGAGGATGAGGACGCAATTAGATCAACCGCAAATTCCGGGCCATCTGATGGAGCATCATCACCTGGACATCCGCCCCACGGGTGGGCATCAAGAACGAGGTCACCATCTGTAAGAGTAAAATGACGATTGTTAAACTCAGTCTCTCCGCCACC
>CAZNQF010000210.1:0-3166 GCA_964575125.1 uncultured bacterium | reverse complement strand
GATACTGTTATTATAATTCCAAACCAAAAATTTATGTCCATAGTTGATAAGAATACTACACTTCCAGAGTCATTTTTATTTGCAGATTCCATATTGCACCAGGCCGCAAAAGGAATTTCGGACCTAATAAATGTTCATGGGCTGATCAACCTAGACTTTGCTGATGTTGAAACCATTATGAAAAATATGGGGCAAGCAATTATGGGTACAGGATGCGCTTCAGGAGAAGAACGGGCTGTATTAGCGGCTCAGCAGGCTATTTCAAGTCCTTTGCTAGACAATGGTACGATTAGCGGTGCGCAGGGTGTATTGGTCAATATAACTGGGGGGAAACAAATGACCCTTCACGAGGTTGATGAAGCTACAGGAATAATTTTTGAAGAAGCAGGAAAAGATGCTAATATAATTTTTGGAGCAGTTATAGATGAAACTATGGAAGGGGAAATTCAGGTGACCGTTATTGCCACCGGATTCAATCAAATCAATAAACCTAAGGATGATTTTCATTCAACAACTGAAGCCAAAACAATTGTAAGAGACTCAAGAGAATTAATTGACAAAAAAAACGTAACCTTGAGCAGTCGTATTTCAGAACAGACTACTGAAAAAAAATGAAGAGACCTCGGAAAAAAAATCAACGTTTCATTTCGATGATACTGATTCTTCAATAGGAAGTGGTAATATTGAAGTTCCTGCTTTTTTAAGGAGGCAACAACAATAAAAAATATTAACTAATTAATTATTAGCAGGTTTTTTGGTTTAGATAGAACTAATTAAAAGATACAAGTATACATTAACAGGATTAGTTGAATAAGAAATTATAAATACTTAAATATTCATACCCTTGGATCTTAGTTCATTCACAACTTTTCGAATCCCTTTTTTATCAATTATACGCATTCCTCTTGTTGAGACATTAAGAGTTATATAGCGTTTTTCATCAGGAAGCCAAAAACGTTTTTTTTGAAGGTTTACATCAAACCTCCTTCTTGTTTTATTGTGAGCATGGCTCACATTATTACCAAACATGGGTTTTTTACCAGTTACATCACACACTCTACTCATAATATATTCCTGTCCTTATGCTAAAATCTGACGTGGAATTTAACAGAACGAAACGGAGAATAAAATGGAAATGTTTAATAAAATAAAAATTAAAATAGGTGATGAAACTGATATTAAAACCATTGAGTCCAATACTAAAATAATGGCTAATGAAACTGAGCATAAAACATTAAAACAATCTGTTATTCATAATGGTATTAATGAAGTCTTAAATAACCCAAGTTTAGGCTGGTATTACCTAGCTGAAATTGATGGAAATAATGCAGGACAACTTATGATCACAAGAGAGTGGTCTGATTGTAACAATGGATACTTTTGGTGGATCCAATCTGTTTTTGTAAAAAAAGAATATAGAAAAAATGGTGTTTATTCTATTCTACTTAATCACGCAAAAGAAAAAGATGAGAAAATGGGTGCAATTGGTCTTCGTCTTTACGTAGATACACGAAATAAATCAGCACAATCTGTTTATAAAAAATTAGGAATGGTTAATTCAAATTATGTTATTTTTGAGGACAACTGGTCTAAATGCTAAATCCTATTTTAATTGGAAACATTCAAATTGATATGCCCGTATTTCTTGCACCTATGGCTGGAGTGACCGATCACTCTTTCAGAATATTATGTAAGGAAATGGGTGCAGGTGTTGTTTACTCAGAATTTGTTTCAGCCCATGGAATTATTCGTGAAAATGAAAAAACTCTGGATATGATACGATTTTCTGATGAAGAGCGTCCCATAGGAATTCAAATATTCGGTGATTCTCCTAATGTAATGTCAAAAGCGGCAAATATAGTATCCCATAGATTTAAGCCAGATATTATTGATATTAATTATGGATGTCCGGTTCCAAAAATAACAAAAAAGGGGGCCGGTTCTGCAGCACTTAAGGACCTTTGCCTTATGGATGATATTACATCTGCAGTTGTTGAGTCTGTTCCTCATTTACCGGTAACTGTAAAAATGAGAGCAGGCTGGAGCAGTGACAAACTTGTTTCAACAGAAGCAGGACCGCGGCTTGAGAAGTTGGGAATTAAAGCTATTGCACTTCATCCGAGAACAACCAAACAAAGTTACAAAGGCAATGCGAAATGGGAGCTAATAAAAGAATTAAAAAAAGTAGTATCAATTCCTGTAATAGGTAATGGTGATGTAAAATGTTCTAATGATGTTTTAAAAATGTTTAATGAAACTAAATGTGATGCAGTTATGATTGCACGAGCTGCACTTGGAAATCCTTGGTTTTTCAAAGAAGCAGTGGCACATTTAAATGGGTCTCCCCTTCCAGAAAACCCCCATATTAAAGAAAAAATTAAAACTTGTCGCCGTCATTTAGAACTACTTATCCAAACAAGAGGCACTAAAATTGGAACCAACCTGATGAGAAAACATTTTGGTTGGTATATTAAAGGATTTGAGGGTGCAGGAAAAATTCGTCAGGAGCTTGTGATAAGTAATAATTCGGAGGAAATGGTAGAAATATTATCAAAAATATAATAATTAATTTAAAGGACAAAATTTATTTATTTCTGATACAATTCTCCATCCACACTTTTTAAAAAGAGGTAAAACTTATAAATAACAAGAATTTAAAAAAAATATATCCAATAATTGCAGGAATCATCCTATGGATGATTGGACCTCCTACAGGTTTGGATGAAATTGGATATCACATTTTTGTTGTATTTATTTCGGTAATTATTTCCCTTTTAGTACGAGCTGTACCTATTGCAATAAGTGTTTTAACAGGTTTGTCCTTTTGTGTATTGGTAGGACTAATTTCACTAAAAGATGCATTAAAAGGCTACAGTGACACAACCACATGGCTTGTTGTTATTGCTTTTCTTATTGCAGGTGTGATAATTGATACTGGTTTAGGCAGACGAATATCATTGTTTTGCATCCATTCTCTAGGAAGAACTATCACAGGTATGGGATATGCCCTCTGTTCTGCAGAATTAATATTGGGACCTCTGGTTCCTTCAAATACAGCCCGAGGTGGCGGAATCCTTGCTCCAATTGTGGATTCCATGTCACGGACATTGGGATCTACTCCAACCCAATCTCCCAAAAAAGCGGGGCAATACCTTCATCTAATAGG
>CAZNQF010000209.1:2959-3176 GCA_964575125.1 uncultured bacterium | reverse complement strand
CTTTTGTTGCCAGCACCGACATCAATTGGGCTAACATCTTTTGTTAGTGCAGGACTTGTAGGGGCGGTAATGGGGGGCGATGACTGCTGCCAATTCCGCCAAATTTGTACTTGAGAGTGACCAGCCAGTTCTCCCTTGCTTTTCTCACCAGATGCAATCCGGGTAGTCAGTTGGAATGTCTCTTTACTAAGACTTTCCATGCTTTGGCCATCGTTAT
>CAZNQF010000209.1:0-2913 GCA_964575125.1 uncultured bacterium | reverse complement strand
CCCTGCAATACTCTCAAGATCATTTCCTGGACTGTCCATGAAGTAATACCCGCCGTCAGTCATAGGAGCGCCGTAGTCAATAACAGCATCCAGCCGCACGTCAGGATCCTTTTTTCTTGCGGCACCAATAGATTTGAGCGCAATGTTGTACAGGCCTCGGTAGTTATTCCCTCCACTTGGGTTACCTTCGGCGCTGACACCATGGTTCGCGGCGTATTGTTTAAAATCCTTTATCTTCGTAAGAAACATTTGTGCAGTGGAAAGATCTTTTACGTTACTGAGCACATAAGATTCTGCGCCAATTAACTCGTCAGTTTCGGCAAGATTAGCTTTGCCGCCGCAGCGAATTACTTCTTTTGCGACTGAGCCCGCAAGTGGATTACCGGAAATTCCTGAAAAGGCGTCAGATCCTCCGCATTGAAGCGCGAGACTGATATTTTCTACGGACTCTTCTGTCCGAGAAGCTTTCCCAACAATAGGGATCCATTGATCGATTGTCTCTGATGCGCTTATGAGTGCTTGTTCGCTCGAACCTGTAATATTTAGGAATTCATGCAACGTCTGATCGAGTGGATAATCGTTGTCCAAAGCGAATTGTTGAAGATCGTTTGCTGTGAATGTGCCATCGCCATAATCTACGACCTGGACCGCACCGACGTTTGGATGGATCATAAATCCAGCCAGCGTACGCATTACGACAGAGAAATTGTTCGGTGCGGGGGTGCCGTCACCTTCGGTATGTGTGACCGCAATTACGCCATCAATATTTCCTCCAAGGTCTCGTGATGAGTATTTAGACTCAATTTGACGTGCAAACGCGGCAGATTTAACCGTGACTGCAAGTATTACGATAAAGTTCCGAGTACCAACGCCCCGTCGGCCTGGGCGCCGATACCCAAGAAAACTATTTCTCTCGATACTTCTTGATACTTGGCGCCCTGGTGAAAAGCTTGTCTTATCAATATGATGCTCCAGCATGACGTCCACGAAGTTGGCCTGACTTGGCAGATCGAAGTCGATGGCACGCTGTGCCAATGCAGTAAGAATTTTCTCGTTGCACACATATTCGCCAGGGCGGAGGTTCCGTATAGCGGTTCCAAAAGGTAATCCCCAGGACAGAAGGGGTTGACCAGCGTTGGTAGGATGCAAAACAAAACGATGCCCCTCAAGGATAGTGTGCTGAATTTTGAATTGCCCCTCAGGACTGTTGACTAAGGTGTCGCGCTCTATGCGTTGTGTGGCAATTGCCACGTTGTCTTCGCTGTTGGCTAAACGAGAAATTTTAGAAAATTCGACCTGGGTCATCGTGTTAAATCCTATCTAGGTGTGTTTTCAAATGATTGGTATACCAATCTTTTACGCCTTAAAGTGCGACGCTCAGGGTCTCCGCTGTAGCAACAATCTGCTGCCAGGTGTTTTCATCGAGCGTTATTCCGTGCTTTCGTCGTTCAGCCTCTGTTTTTCGTTCGGGATCGCCTGGCAATTGGACAGGATATTCGGGATCAATGGGTGTCGTTTGACGAACCCAATCCGAGAATTTACTTGTTTCGGATTCTACAAAATCTCTATCAGCAAAGACCTTCGGATCTACGAGAATCGACAACATACCGTTTGACAAGGCAGTGACACCTTGGGTGTGGCAGCCGCCGCCTCCAATGGCGCCTGCGAGAAGATCGGCCATGATAGCGAGACCAGAGCCCTTATAGTCTCCCATGGGCATGAGCGCTCCACCTGGCTCAGTATAAAGAGCCGAGGGATCGCGAGTGGGCGCACCACTTGCATCTAGAAGTGTATCCGGAGGTAGTTCTGCGCCTTTATTAAGTGCTACTTTTACTTTTCCTTCTGCAACTTTGGATGTTGCGGCATCAAAAATTATTGCATCGCCATCCATTTTCGGGACACCTATGGATATAGGGTTGGTCGCATAACGACCCTTTGAACCGCCGAATGGTGCAACTATCGTTGACGCACCCGAAGTATTTACAAAATGGAGGGAAGCTTGTCCCGCATTGGCTGCTTTTTCTGTCCAGTCACCAATCCGACCCAGATGACCAACGTTTCCTACGCTGACCATTGAGATCCCAGACTTGCTTGCCTTTTGAATGCCTTCCTCGATTACTTGATTTCCAATGGTTTGACCAAATCCCTTATTTCCATTAAATACCGCGATGCTGTCATTTTGAAAATTGATTGAAGCTGTTTGATTGGGGATCACATAGCCTTTGCGCCAGAACTCGATATACTGCGATATTCGAATAACACCGTGAGAGTCGTGACCGGTCAAATTCGCACGCACGAGAAGTCGACTGATATTCTTTGCTTCCGCGTCATCGCTACCAATTGCGGCAAAGATCTTTCTAGAACACTCTTCGAGTTCTTCGAATGAAATTTTCATAAATATTGAGAGAATATTTTTGTCTGAAAAAATGTCGAGATTATTTGTTTGTTAGGTTGATAGTCTATATAGCATGTTCATAAACTATTTCGGTGGGAAGATCAAGAAATTTTGTTAGAAACTATCAAGGAGAGTTGCCAATGATTGGAGAACCAGTAGATCTGATTGTGAAGAAGAATTTCGAGAGGCCGTCAGCGGAACAGATTGAGTCACTCCAAGCTGTTCCAACAGGATTTGACGTTGATGCCCAAAATGGAACAGGCGCTCTGGACTGGAGAATAAAACCTTTGGGTGAGAGCATGGAATTTGTAGGCTCTGCTCTGACAGTTGAGGCTGTACCTCGGGATTATCTACCTGTTCAGCCGGCAATAGCACTGTCTCAACCTGGAGACGTTTTGGTGATATCAAACGGTGGTTATGACGGCGCTGCGGTCATTGGCGACAATGTGGCTGCGATGGCAAAAAATAAAGGCCTTACAGCGATCGTCACAGATGGATTGGTGAGGGATATTGAAGGT
>CAZNQF010000208.1:0-3178 GCA_964575125.1 uncultured bacterium | reverse complement strand
GTCATTTCCAGTTATTACAGGAAGATAAAAATGAACGGTTATGTGTTAATTTAGCAAAGAAACATTTCAGTTTTTATCTAAAAGGATTTGATAATGCCTCAGTGTGGAGAAAGGCATTTATGAAAACTACAGCCCCCGCAGAAATCGAAATGCTATTAGAGGAATTAACTCAGTATGACTTTGGAATCCTGTTTTTAAATATGGAAAATGTATCAAAGGGAGAGCAGGAGGAGCTGAGATACGGTGCTTGGAATAAGTTTTATGATTATCTTTTAGCGGGGATTCCTTCAATCACATTATCATCTTACGATTATATGGAAACAATAATTCGTAAAAATTACTTAGGAATGGTATTTCCAGCGGTCGAAGATATCGATCCCGAAGCCCTAAATCAATTTGATGACTTAAAATTTAAAAAACTTCTTGATAATAACAGGAAAAAATATTCCATGGAATCCAAAGCAAATGAACTTATTCAATTTTATAAAAGAGTGGTAAATAATTATTTATAAATTATACTATGTATGCGGGTTAGCTTGATGAAGCTGAAGGATTATGGAGATGATAAAACTTACACTTTTTAATCCTTTTTATCTTTGGATAGTAGCTTAAATTTTATAAAAAAATGAAAAAAAGAAAACTATCAGCCTTTATACCAGTTCAAAATGTAGAAGACATCTTAGTTAACTGTCTTGAATCTATTAAATGGGTCGACGAGATCTTTATAGTAGATGCTTTTAGTACGGATGGAACCTTAGAGATTTGCAAACAATATTCGAATGTAAAAATCGTGCAACATAAATACGAAAACTCAGGTGCTCAACGTTCTTGGGGGATGCCACAAGTATCTAATGATTGGGTGCTAATTATTGACTCAGACGAAAGTTGCACTCCTGAATTAAAAACAGAAATTGAAAAGATATTATCTAGTAATAAAATTGTAGTTGATGGTTTTTGGGTGAGCATTAAAACAAAATTTTTTGATAAACTTCAGTACTACGATAGATATTTAGGTCACAGGGGAATGAGGTTAGTAAGAAAAGAAACATATAAGAATTATGTATTAAAACGAGTCCATTCAAAATTAGTTGTAAAAAATTCGGGGATAATTGGTAATAAGAATGCTTTTCTTATACATGAACCTATTCGAGACTTCTCTGAACATTTGAAAAAAATGATCCGCTACGCAGAATGGGCTGCACAAGACATGCATGAAAAGGGGATATGTGCAAAACCAGTCCATTTTTTATTTCGTCCATTTGGAAAATTCTTTATTCATTATATCCTAAAGAGAGGTTTTTTAGATGGGTTACGAGGATTGATTTTATGTAAGATTGCTGCTTATTCAGTATTTTTAAAATATTATAAACTCTATTATATCCAAAATCAAACCATGTCAAAAAAATAAACTAGTGTTGATTTATTGTGTAAAATTATAATTATCGATGGATTTTCATTAAGGATGACGGGCCGATTAGATCTAATGATTGTAATTAATTTTAGATCAAATTTCTTTAATCATGTTAATTCAATTATATTTTTTTCTATCTGCTGGAGTGTTCTCTAAATGTCCCAGATAGATTATCGTCATCATATTTCTCAAATAGGCAATCAATTGCTTCAATTATATCCACTAATTTTAATTTTATTTTTCATATTTTCTGTAAACAGGCTAATATTCTTTTGTCTTTTCTCAGAATCTAATCAAAATGAATGGGTTGAAATATTTAGGGGTTTTATTTTAGGAATGAAATTTGATAGTGCTACGATCATTTATAGTCTATCAATTCCCATATTATTATTATATATAGGATTATTAATTCCTTCAAAAATTTATCTTTTATTATGTAGGTATATATCAAAAATTTGGATGACATTTATTTTATGTCTTATACTATTTATTTTTGCCATTGATATATATTTTTTTGAGTTTTATCAAGATCATTTAAATATTATTTTTTTTGATTTGTTTGTAGATGACACGCAAGCTGTTATCAATTCCATTTGGAAAAATTATCCGGTTTTTTGGATATTGTTAGGACTTGCTGGGATATGTATCATTTTATATTATTTATTGGGAAAATTTTTTTTTAGAAATAATGACAGATCAATAAATATTCTAAAATATTCCGGAATTATTTCCGCATCAGTTTTAGTTTTTGCTACTATGGCAAGAGCGTCTTTTGGCTTATTCCCAATAAATATGATGGATGCAGCATACACGAACGATGCCTTATTAAATAAACTGGCACCGAACCCGGTGTTTACATTTGAAAAGGCAATCGAAGCTCAGTTAGGACAAAAAAATGCTCTTCCATTTTGGAAACAACATAAGTATCGGGAGAAAATCCAAACGGCATTTTCAATATCAACCAAGGAATTTCTTGGCATTCAAAAACCAATAAAGGATGTGTCTTGGAACCAAATTAAACGAGACACTAAAGAAAATAAATATATAAAAACAGCCCCCCCCCATGTTGTCGTTGCAATTATGGAAGGATTTGGTTCTTGGATTTTAGATTATGAAACAAAAGAATTTCAAATCTCCTGCGGTGTATCAGATTGGATTGATTCATCTATTTATTTTGATCATTTTATTCAGTCAGGGTTTGGTAGCATTCAAAACTTAGCTGCAACTATTTTGAGTTTACCACCTATACCAAATACTATCCCTATTTCACAGCAAAAATATTCGGTTATGTCATCAGAAACTGCTATGGCTAAATATTATCGTGATAATGGATATGAGACGACCTTTGTTTACGGTGGAAAATTATCCTGGCAAAGAGTAGGTGATTTTATTCCCCATCAGGGTTTTGACCATGTATTAGGAGAGGGCGATATGAACCGTGACACACCTAAAACAGATTGGGGAGTATATGATGAACATTTGTTTGATTTTGTTTATGAAATTTTAAATTTCGCTCAAACCCCACAATTTATTCTATTTTTTACAACGACAAATCACCCACCATTTGATTTGCCATCTTCTTTTAATCCTCCATCATTAATCATAAGTGATTCGCTAAGGCAAATGATTAGAGGAAATGAAGGATTGGCACAAAAGCGATTTGCAGCATATCAATATGCTAATTGTTATTTGAACCAATTTTTAAATGATCATCAGTAGTAGTACTACTACTATTTAGCAGTCGATTGTAAAAATGGTAGAAGGTAT
>CAZNQF010000207.1:0-3193 GCA_964575125.1 uncultured bacterium | reverse complement strand
TTATATATACATCATCACCATTGCTGAAGCCTTCTGGTGGATTAGTATTGGTACTGTAGCTAACTGAGTTTGGTACTATAACCATTATCCACATTGTACCATTTTGAAATAAATTATTTATGCTAAAAGTTGCCTCTTTATTGTCCGGACCATATGATTTCAATGTAACCTGAGTGGGACCATCAGCTATAGATGCTAGTAATTGATTCATAGAAACAGTGATTCCATCTCCATTTGTATCATTCCCATCTACCTTCAATATCCAAGCATTATCATATTGTGTTTCATCATTAAATGCTTCCGAACCATCTGGGAACGGTGTCCAAGTATATAGCTGACAAGAACCGGGAGATATATTAGCTTGACCAGTAGATGTGGCGTCATACGAAAAATCAATTTTAGGAGGAGCATCTACCACAGGAGGAATCAAGTACCACCACTGGGTAGCATAATATCCTCCAGATTCATGGAACTCTATTTCTGTCATGATGAGCGTGTCCTGTCTACCTGGAACAAATGAAATCAAATCATCCGCTGTAAAACTTCTCCTCGCATTCGCTCTTAAGATATTGGCTGAGTTGTCCGGTGGATAAATAATTTGAGCTACCGTATCAATAATAGATTCTCCATCATCGTCCACCAAATTATCAAGGCATGAGGTGTCACCTTCGTAAGATATGGGTTCGGTTACCGACAAATTACCATTAAATTCGGGGCACCCAAACTCGCTGAAAGTAACTGTAGGGCTATTTGTGTGAACTCTTCCCTCAAGAACATCCGTACCTCCAAAGCTCACGTATGCTCCTGCATTTGGTCCAAAAGGCTCTTCATCATTGGTAAAATACATAAATTCTTCAAATCCAGTTGGAGTCATAATCAGTGAGGCAGTTCTCTCAATTGAAATTTCATTGCCATTTGCCGTCTCATAGGCTACCTCTCCAGTGCTTAATCCAAAAAACTCTTTTCTTGTCGAATTTTCAGCAAATTGAGTACCACATTCAACGTTCTTATATTTCCCCAAATAGTTTCCCTGAGAGTCCTCACCAAAGTTGACTCCGTTCTCTCCCACCAGCACCGTGTCAGCTCCCGATAAGCGAGGCAAATAATCCGCTGCCTCTTTATTTAATCCTGCCTCAGCAATATATTGAGCAGTTATCTCTGCATATCTGAATCTTTCCTGCGAGCTAATTGTGGAACTATTTCCTAAGTATGCAACTGTAACAAGCATACTAACAAATGCAAATATCATAGCTAAGGGCGCGATCGCTCCAGAGGATTGACGACATTTCACTAGTTAAACTCTGATAAATATGAATTGGAAATAAAAATATTTCTTTTAAACTGGAACTCTTCCTTTTCGACTATGGTATTGGGATTTATTTCTGGGTCCATTGATAAAACTAAATCTATATATCGGGTTGACCTTTTTACTTTGCTCAGGGAGGGCCTATTGGGAGGTTCCGTTTCTTGATAGGTGGAAAAACTCTCTAATTTTATTTTGAATTGCTCATTATCTCTTAGGTCACCCTCAGATGGAAATCGCAGGGTTCCATCTAGCAGTGGATCATTATTGATTAGGACGCCTTCCTCTTCATTAGCTTGAATAGTGTGTGATGGTGTTGTCTGAGTTGCGTCCTCCCAAACATCAATTTTTGCAAATCCCAAAAAGTTGCTAAACTGAACTTTTTCTGCTGTTCTTATTCTTTCAGTGACCTCCCTGACAACTGTATTACCATAGTGACGAATATCCTGACGAATGATATCTGTTCGATATGCTCCCATTATAGTATGAAACGTCATGATAATTCCAATACCAATTATGCTGATTACTACTACAACCGCTCCCATTTCTAAAAGGGTAAACCCGGGATAAAATTTATTAGTTCTTTTAGACATCATAATCCAACATAACTGTCTCTAAAATTCTTTCGTGTTCCTTTTGCAGATTATGGTGCGCAGTGCCTTCAGGTATATTTAAAAAATTTTTCCATTTAACCCACACCTTTAGGTGGTAGGATTCGTAGCTTGGATTATTATAATGAGTGTCTACATTATCCATAGAATAGAATAGCTTACCCATAACTATTTCATCTGCCTGCTGGTCACCAATTAGATATATTTCTTTTCCTAAATATTCACCGGATATTTCTCTAGTACTTTTATTTCCACTTGCAATTCGTCCTTTCCAGTGTTCCATGTAGTTGGATAATTCTTCGGTCGCTCTCTCTTTGATTTCTAAAGCCCTCAGCTCGCTTCGAGCATGAACAACACCATACATCAGACCTAGTGATGTGATAGTAATGATCACCACCGCTAACATGACCTCAATAAAGGTAAAACCACCGGAAGAACTATTCATTTTTATCACAAAACGCTTGATTTAAATAGTTTTGGGTTATCCGAAACAGATTCCGCCGTAGAGCGGTCAATTAAACCCTGAGAAACCAATCGCTGTAAATCTTGGTCCAATGTTTGCATTCCCTCTACACCTCCGGACTGCATAATTGAGGGAATCTGATAAATACGATTCTCACGAATCAAGTTCCGAATAGCGGTCGTTGCAATCATAATTTCACAAGCAGGAATTCGTCCTTTTCCATCCTTGCTGGGCAATAGTTTTTGAGCTATCACCGCAACTAAGCTTTCCGACATCATTGACCTAATTTGTGTTTTTTGACCTTCAGGATATATATCAATGATGCGGTCCACCGCTTTTACAGCGCTAGATGTATGCAACGTTGACATAACCAGATGACCTGTCTCCGCAGAAGTAAGAGACAAAGAGGTGGTCTCTAGGTCCCGCATCTCTCCAACTAAAATAACATCGGGATCTTCACGAAGCGCTGCTCTCAGCGCATTGGAAAAGCTGTGCGTATTTGCGCCCAGCTCCCTTTGATTCATCAAGCTATTTTTTGAGGAATGAAAATATTCCACAGGGTCTTCAATGGTTATTATGTGGCAACTACGATTTTCATTTACATGATCCACCATTGTTGCCAAGGTCGTACTTTTTCCGGATCCGGTAGGTCCCGTAAGTAAAATTAGACCTCGATTCCTCAAACATAGATCCTTTAGAATGGGTGGAATTCCCAGATCCTCAAAACTTTTAATAACATCAGGAATAGTTCGAAAGACACCTGCAAGCCCATTTAACTGATTAAAAAAATTGACTCTGAACCTTCCCTTACCATCC
>CAZNQF010000206.1:0-3233 GCA_964575125.1 uncultured bacterium | reverse complement strand
ACAGCCTTAGACTACCATAACAGGTCACTTGCAATACAAGAGAAGCTTGGTAATAGACATGGGATTGGAATGAATCTTCATAATATTGGGAGAGTGTACCACTATAAAGGTGACTATGGTAAAGCTTTAGACTACCATAACAGGTCACTTAAGATACTTGAGGATATTGGTAATAAGAAGGGGGTGAGATATAGCCTAAATAATATTGGGAGTATTTACATTGATAAAGGAGCCTACAAAAAGGCAGAGGAGTACCTTCGGAAGTCTTTTACCATCCAAAAGGAGATAGAATTTGGAGCAGACAAGTTACTAATGACAACCGTTCATCTTAATCTTTCAAGCAAACAACTTGGCAAAGAATATGATATAAGAAAAATCCAGACTCTCCTTAAGGAAACTGAGAACATTTCTGCTGGATTAAACTACCGTCTATATAAGCTCTTAGAAGACACTTCCTACCTTGAAACTGCCTATAATCAGATACAAGAAAAAGCAGAATACTTAGAAGACAGAGTAAACTTCTTAAGTTATCCTATTCCTAAATCAATTGTAGAGGAGTGGGATAAAGTGAATAGTACCACCCTTTGTAAAAAAGTGATGATGGGGTAACTAGCCCACACAGAACTTGGGAGAGGGCACGCTAGCATGGTGAATAACTTGCTCTCGCTAAAAACAGGGGGAATAGGCCGTGATTTCCATAAAACCCCAAATAATTGTAAATTTGGGCAAATAAACCGCTTCTTATCTATACCATTAGTGTTGTTTGTTAAAATGGATAATTAAAGAAATGAAAAAAATAATTATAACTATATCAATAGTTTTATTCTTTGCTTGTGAAGATAAAAAAAACAATTCAGGTGGATTGAATGTTAGAGTAATTAATCTGAAACAAAATACCATATCAGTAACTATTGGACCATCAGATTATGGAAGTGTTATTCCAAATGATACCACTGATTATATGCCAGTAAATATAGGTGATAATGAAATTTATTTAAATACAGAATTATTTTTTGTCGAATCATTTAGTACATCAATAACTGGAGATTGCCAGCAGTATTATACATATAGATTTACAGAAGATGGGGGGTTTTCTTACAATTGGGAAAATGAATTAACTGATTGGGAAATATGTATGTAATAAGGGAAAAATTAAGCGTTATTTTCACCTCTTAGTGGGGATGGGGTAAATTGAAGAGATGAAGAGATTTTTACTTATACCATTAGTGTTTAATTGGAGATAAGATGAAGAGAATACTATTATTTGTATTTATACTCTCAAATGGGCTTTCTAATAATACTGAGTTACCTCAAAGAAACGAAATTCTTTCAATGAGTGAACAAGAAAAAATATTATTATATGAAGAACATAAAATTAATCCTTATTACAATACTTTGATATCGGGACTTGCTCCAACTTATGGTCATTATCGAGTAAATAAATGGAAAAGGGGGTTAATAATTCTCTCTATTAATATTTTGGCATATTTTATAGAATCTGCGCCTAAAAACCCTAAAACTGGCTCTGTTGGGAATGTTTCTAAAAAAGAAGCAAAAAATTATGCTCAAGTATTTAGTCTAATTTTATTAGGTGATACTTTCTATCAAACAACAATTTATAATAAGGATTTATATAATATAATATTTAGTACTGAAAATTCAACCCAATGAACCGCCTTTTACTTATACCATTAGTTTTGTTTATTAAATTTATAGACTAACAAAAGGAAATATAATGAAAAAATATATATTAGAAATAAAGTGGGCACTTACATTTGTAGTTGTATCATTACTCTGGATGTTATTAGAAAAACTAACAGGCTTACATAGTGAACATATCAGTAAACATCCTACTTACACGAACTTTTTTGCCATACCAGCAGTCGCAGTATATGTTTTTGCTTTTCTTGATAAACAGAAAAAATCTTACCAAGGAATAATGTCCTATAAAGAAGGTTTAAAAACAGGCATAATAATAACTATTATAATTGCGATACTATCTCCTATAACTCAATCTATTAGTTCATTAATTATTACACCTGAATTTTTTCCTAATGTTATTGAATATTCCGTAACTAAAGGTTTAATGAGTGTGGAAGAAGCAAAGAGCTTCTATAATTTGAAAAATTATGTTATTAATGCAACACTTGGGTCATTAATTATGGGAGTAATAACATCCATTGTAGTTGCGTTTTTTACTAAAAGCAATAATAGCAACTAAGCACACCTCTTTGAAAATAGTAGGGATGCATACCATTAGTGTTTTATAGGAGATATTCTCGAGAGGAATCGTAATACTACTAAAGAGATTATAAATATGATAAAAATAAAACAATTGTTCGATTATGATACATGGACATATACCTATTTATTATGGGATGAATCTACTAAAGAGAGTATTATTATAGACTCTGTAAATGAACAATTAGATAGAGACATTGTTTTTATAAATAAATTAAAGTTAAAGTTGCTCTATATTTTTGAAACACATGTACATGCTGATCATATTACTGCTGCATCAAAGTTAAAAGAGTTAACAAATGCTAAAATTTGTTATGGTTCAAAAACAGGTGTCGATGGAGCTGATATTTTATTTGAAGATGGAGATAGAATTAATTTTGGTAAATATGAGATAACAGCAATTCATACACCAGGTCATACTGGTGGTTGCGTTTCATATTACATTCAAGGTTCAATTTTTACTGGAGATACTTTGTTTATAGAAGGCACCGGTAGAACAGATTTTCAGGAAGGTTCATCTAACAGTATTTATGATAGTGTTAGAAATAAAATTTTTTCATATCCAGATGAGACAATTGTTTATCCTTGTCATAATTATAATGGTTTTTTAAACTCCACAATAGGTCATGAAAAATTGTTTAATCCTAATGTAGGAGATGAAATTTCTAAGAAAGTTTTTATAGATAATGAAAAAAGAAAAAATAGACCTTATCCAAAAAATTTTGATATAGCTGTTCCAGCAAATTTAAAATGTGGAAAAGTGTAATTCATGACTTTAGGTTGACTTTAGGTTTCTAATTTATCCCACCCTCATTTGAATTATCGAATTTAATTGATGGAGAGTCTGAAGAAAATATTAGGAGCACTACCACCTCTATGTAAAAAAGTGAGGATGGAAGATGAATTTTCCTTATTATTTTTTTATAATTATATATTAGTTGTATAAATGAAATATTATCGTACATTCGCTGTCCCTTTAATGAGGAAAGAAG
>CAZNQF010000205.1:0-3234 GCA_964575125.1 uncultured bacterium | reverse complement strand
TTAATGTATTTGCTCTATGTCGAGTTTCTCCTGGTTGACGTAACTGACCCACGCATACCTAATTATCAAATATCAATTATTGAACGAATTACGTTCAAATAAAGCTGACGAATCTATTTTAATATTCTTACCCCTGTCAATGTATAAATACAAAATAATAAAACTTTTTTTTACTATTCCTTAAAAATATTTTTCCTACTTCGAATTTGTCATTGAGCGGTAGTAAGTTACCCTTCATTAAACTTCATTTACATTGAAACAAAATTTACTAAAATCAAAAATAATAAAAGAAATAGGGTGTCCCATATTCTTTGACCCAATCTATAGATATAGCTATGCAAGAGATGCAAGTTTTTATCGTTTAATTCCAAAAGCAGTTATTCAACCAATTAATAAAAAGGATATTATTTCACTTTTTACTTTTGCAAATAAATATAATACTCCGCTCACTTTTCGTGCGGCTGGAACTTCATTATCTGGACAATCAATTACCAATCATTTATTAGTAGATATCAGTCAAAGCTGGAAAAAATTTCACGTTCATAAGAATGGAGAACTAATTACCTCTCAGCCATCAGTGATTGGAGGACATTTAAATAACACTTTAAAAAAGTTCAACAAAAAGATTGGTCCTGACCCTGCCTCTATTCAATCATGTTTTATTGGTGGAATTATATCAAATAATGCCAGCGGTATGTGTTGCGGTATATCTAACAATTCATATCACACTCTAAAATCAATGAAATTTATATTGCCAAATGGAACCGAGATTGACACATCTCTTAGCAACTCTGATGAATCATTAAAAAATAATGCACCAGAATTGTTTTTTGGTGTCCAAAAGATTAAATCTCAGATTGATAATAATGAATCTTTACGCAAAATGATTGAAAAAAAATATTTATTAAAAAACACAATGGGGTATTCCCTCAATTCATTCCTGGATTTTGACACTCCAACTGAGATTATCTCTCATCTAATGGTTGGCTCCGAAGGCACCCTAGGATTTATTTCTGAGGCAACTCTATCTACAATCTTGGATCCTAATCTAAAGGCAACAGGATTGGTACTATTTAATAGCCTTTCAGAGGCATGCGCCGTTATCCCTGAACTAAAAAAAATCGGGATAAGTGCATGTGAAATAATGGACCATTCTGCATTCACTGTAATGCAAACATCTCCAAATTTTCCTTATAAACAAAACATACTTCCCAAAAATGGAGCGGTATTGCTTTGCGAATTTCAATCAAATAATGAAATAGATTTAACTAAAAAAATACAAAAAGCTCAAAATATAATTTCATCTTACAATCTCACACTTCCATTCTCATTTACCCAATCAGAAAAAGAGCGAAACCAATTATGGGCTGTGAGAAAGGGAATGCTTCCTTGCCACGCAGGATTGAGAAAAAAAGGAACAACATTAATTATTGAAGATGTCTGTGTAAAGGTGGAGAACCTTGCACCAGCAATACAAGAATTACATCTATTATTTCAGAAATATAATTATGATGATGCGGTACTATTTGGTCATGCGATAGATGGAAACCTTCACTTTAACATAACTTCTGATTTCTCAACATCAAAGGGGATTGAAAATTATCGATTATTTATGAATGATGTAGTTCAATTAATCAATGAAAAATATAATGGGTCCCTAAAGGCAGAACATGGGACGGGACGGAATATGGCACCTTTCCTTGAAAGAGAGTGGGGAGAAGAAGCCGGCCAAATTATGCGCAAAATAAAACGATTATTCGATCCAAATAATATTTTAAATCCAGGAGTAATTTTCACAAAAGATCCACTTTCCCATATAAAAAATATAAAACCTATTCCACCAGTTGATCCAATTATTGACCCTTGTATTGAATGTGGGTTTTGTGAATCAAATTGCCCCTCAAAAAATATAACTATGACACCGAGAAGACGCATAAATATTTTAAGAGAGTTGGATTATTTAAAATCAATTAAAGCTGATAAATCTGTTATCTCTTCAATTGAGGAATCACTATCATATCACTTAAATGATACCTGTGCCACCGATGGGCTCTGCTCTGCCTCTTGTCCTGTAAATATTAATACCGGAGAGCTGGTTAAGTTAAATAGAGAAGAACAAAATTATGAGCTGTATAAAAAAATTGCATTTTTTTCTGCAAAACATTTTAAGGGTACAACAAACTTGATTCAAGTTTTTTTAAAATTAGTCAATGAAATAGGAGGCACAATTGGTTGGAGAAAAATGAAATTTATTTCATCTATTTTAAATCAATTCACCAATAGAAAAATTCCAGTATTTTCCCAACCTATAAACATTTTATCTTCAAAACTGAGATTTAACAATTATCATAATTCTATGAAGAGAGATCTCATTTACTTCCCCTCCTGTTTAGCTAGAAACCTTCAACCAAATGAAAAAAATAATTTATCAATCCCTGAGACAATACGTTCTCTATGCGAAAAAGCAGGTTTTGAACCCACTATACCAAAAAACATTAATTCTCTATGTTGTGGTATGCCGTATTTGTCAAAAGGCTATAGAGCTGCGTACGATGTGATGGCTGAAAAAAACAAAAGAACACTTTTGAGACAATCAAAAAATAATAAAATTATTATAACAGATAATTCTCCCTGTACTAATACGTTGCAAAATACTCTAAATCCTAATGGTCAAAAAAATATAGAGGTTCTAAATCCTATTAGTTTCCTACGTGATATAGTAATACCAAATACAAAAGTTAATAAAAAATTCAATAAAATTTTCTACCACTCACCCTGCTCAATGGAAGGACAAGGGGACAAATCAGATGAAATTGATTTAATTAAATATTTTGGAAAGCAGGTTGATTACCCTCAGCAAACAATTTGTTGTGGTTTTGCAGGAGATTTAGGATTTTTTATACCACAATTGATGAAATCAGCCACTACAACTATTAAGGATAAAATTAATCTAGAACAAAAATATAATCAATACTGTTCGACAAGTATAACCTGCGAAATGGGATTGACCCAATCTACCGGCAAAGATTTTCAATCTATATTATCCATTGCCAACAAATGCTTGCACTGATGATAATTAAAAAGCTTAAACCAACTTGCCGGACTGATAATCATCGAATGCTTGCATAACTTCTCCTCTGGTATTCATGACAAATGGTCCTCCCCGTGCAACTGGTTCACAAATTGGATCACCCGCAACCAAAATAAATTTTGTGTCATTCATTGAAGATTCAC
>CAZNQF010000204.1:0-3251 GCA_964575125.1 uncultured bacterium | reverse complement strand
ATCTAGGGCAGGGAGAACATTATGATTTTCTATACCCTTTCTTAAGAAATCTATTTATTAATCAATAATTAATTCAGATCAATAACATCATCATTTATTTCTAAATCATATTTAACAGCTAATCGATTTAATACAATGCTTTTGATTAAAGTCGAATCCTTTTCCATCTCCTGGTTGATGTATGTATCAAATAAATAGTTTTCTTGTTTTATTTTAATTAATTCATTTGTTTTTTGGTGATCAAATTTTGTACTGTTTTTATCAAACCACCTGATTGAGCTATTTCTATATAAGATTTCCTTAATTGTTTGATGTAAAAAATAACCATTTTGAAAAGTTTTTTCATCATAGGTGCCATGTTTTTTCGCTTCACTAATAAACCAATTTATTGATACGTCTTGATTGTGTATTCGTGCAAGTGGTTGGAAATAATTTGTTTTATCAAGATTAAGAATAGGGATACCATTAAGATTAAGAATTGGGTTGGGGTTATCCTCAGAAATAGTAAATAGTTCTAAACTATCAGCTATTTGCCAAAGAGTATCTATATGATCTATATAAATCGCACCTCCAAATGTTCTGAACCATTTATTTGCTTTTTCATCTATATATTCATCTATTATTTCATATCTTCCTCTTTTAATATTGCTTGCCAGATTTTTCATTTTACTTTTCAATGCTGCCGTAGTATCTATAACCTCTTTTTTAACAGTTTGAAATATATTATAACCAAGTTTTGTTTCTAATGGGCCTATGATATCTCCAGGTTCAGATTGCCAAATAGCATCACTGAGCTCTTTGGATGGTAGTTTTCCATAAGTTAATGGACCAACAATTCCATTAGTTAACTTGACAACTGGGTGTTCAGCATAAATGCTTACAGCCTGATCAAAAGAAATCTGGTTTGAATCTATTCGTTTCCGAATTACCTTGCCAATATCATACGCTTCTTTTGGGGATCTATTTTTCTGACGGGCATAGGATAATCGATGGGTAATTGTTATTTCTTGAATAGTATACTGTGTTAATTGTGATGAATAAATAAACCTTTTAATACTATCATTTACAACATAATTATTAACCAAAAAGTCTATGACTAGCTTTGTTTTTTTATCATTTTCAATTCTTTTTAGTTCATTCTTGACTTCTTTATCGTCTAATAGATCATTGAAATGATCAAATAGTATTTGTTTATATGCAGATTCTTGTACCTTAATCAAAAAATTCTTTGATTTTGATGCTTTATTGATTTTTTTAATTCCAATGCGGTTTATTAATTCCTTTTTGGTTAGTTCACCGCCATTATACTTAGCAATAATCTCTTGCTGTTTTTCTAGACTACATCGAGAAACAATAATAATCATAAAAATTATATTAATTAAACTAAGTCGATAACGCATGATATAACAAAAAAGGGCGACAATAAATCAATAAAGTCGCCCTTTTTTTACAGTATTGTTTTAGGCAATTATTTCAACAACATCATTTTACCAGTCTTCACTTGACCAGCAACATTAACTTGATAAAAATAAACACCTGAAGCAACATTATAACCATTGTTGGCTAAACCATTCCAACGGACAGAATGTGTACCTTGAATCATTTTGCCACTATGTAGTGTAGCAACTTCTTCACCCAATATTGAATAAACTGAAACAGTTACATCATTTTCCATTCCCAACGTAAACATAATGTTTGTGCTTGGATTAAATGGATTTGGGTAATTGCCTTTTAGGCTAAATGTTTCTGGAGTTGCTAGAACTTCATCCACACTTGTAATACCATCAGCCCATTCCATTAGGTCTCTTACTATACTACCTGGTCTACCAGCATAATAGTCTTCAGCTCCTGCCCAAAGTGCGGCAGAAATAGCTCCTGTATCATTATATGCGCGTGCATACAAACTCATTTGATCAAAAGCAACTAAAGCGCCTCTGCTTCCACTACCATGTTGAGCATAAACTGCTGTAGGCATCATTTCAGCATCTGCAGCTGGGTTACCTAATGAATCTATAGCACCAGGATATCCCCAAAACGCTGCATGAGCACCACTATGAGCAGTGATTCCATCTAACCAATAAGAGTGTCCTCGATCATATTGTGGATCAAAGTCTAATACTGCGCTAGCATAACTTTAGGATGAATCACATGCAGAGGTATCCGCAGAAGTAGCATCAACGCTCATAGTAACCACAGCTGAATCAAGCCAATCATGCCAAACCGCGCCTATAGCATCATCTGGGTTTGGAACAAGCCTAGATACTGCAGCGCTCGAACCATTGATATCAGGATGATATACATCAACACCAAGATGGCGAGCAAATTCACCAGAAGCCATCGTAACATCACCTGACCACCCATAACGGGCGCCTAACCATTCATCTCCTTCAGCAATGTAAACTTTATCACCGCTTTGAAACCAAGGGTTAGCAACCTCATCCGTATCATACGTTGGTCCCTGACCTGCTCGATCAAACACTACAGTATAAAGATCAAACAGTTCTGTTGTAACGTTACCATAAGTTTGTGACCAGTAGTCCCATGGACTTGTACCAGTTGCCCAATAAAGTCTTGGAATCCAATATGGACTGTTACCATATAAACCCCCACCATTATCAAACAATAATGGAGCACCAACTGTATTTTGGAAAACAAAATAGGACTTCATAGCTGTAGAAGTCGCATTTCCATTATTATCATGTGCTGTAATTGACCAATAAACAGTTTTTCCAGCAGCTGCTCCAGGAATTTCACCTGACCAAGTGCCATCTTCGTTTGTTCCATCAGATAATGATAGAGAAACGCTGTTTAATGTTGCAGTTAATGAATCAACCTGATAGGACAATGTAACAGCGCTTACACCAGCCGCTTCACCGCTAGGGTTATCATCTGTTACATGTGCACTTACTTCGCGAGTATCGGATGATAAAGTTGTAGGAAGCGGACTAATCGAACCAAAAATAGGACCACGGTCCCCAGTTAATTCAACAGCAAGCTCCACAAACACCATAGAACTTCATTCCTACCCAGTTATCTACTAATCCAGAAGCAGATTCATAGTAGAAACCAAGAGTTGGATCTGAACCGCCGCCAGTACCAGTTGCGTTTGCTAACACACCAACCCAGTCACCAGCCGCTAAGGTTGGTTCTGAACCATAATCAACAGTAGCATACCAGTTATCTTGTTCCGAAGGATGCGATTCTGGATTAACAGTTAGTGCAGTAAACCCATCAGGCCAAATTAGACCTTT
>CAZNQF010000203.1:0-3266 GCA_964575125.1 uncultured bacterium | reverse complement strand
CCTTCTTGACCAACAATAACTATACTAGCCCCCACCCTTTGAGCGCAAGTAACCACAGAATCTATTTCATTAATGTCTTTTATTGACAGTTCATTACAAAGGGAAGAAATTCCAGGGTTTATGTTAGTTGCGAGACAAAAAATCTCCTTTTTTTGTGGAGAGCTATGCAGCGCACGCACGAGAGCGTGTTCGCGTGCTCCAGAACCGAGGACTAAAATATTGTTTTTCATTTACCCACCACAGAGACCAAAGGAAGAAAAAATTAAGAAAACCTCAAAAAAAAGATAACTAATTTCCGTTTCGATCATTCACACGCATAGTTTCTATTTCAGCAACTTTGTTTTTATCAATATCATTGGTCACATAATTTCCATCTAAGCAGGCCATACAGGGGCTATCAATGTGGTGGTTTCCTTTTCGGGTTACGGCCTCAACAAGGTCCTCAATCTTTTGGTACAAGAGAGCGTCCACGTCTAAAAACTCTTCAATCTCATTTTCTGTCATATTTCCAGCAATAAGCTCTTCCTTTGTGGGCATATCTACACCATAGAAACAGGGACTTTGTACAGGAGGGCACGCGCTGGCAAAACACACCTCTTTAGCTCCAAAGTCTCGAAGCATTTTAACGATTTCTTTGCTCGTATTTCCTCGGACAATACTGTCATCCATGATAAGAACTTTTTTATCACGAATTTCCGTTTCTTGAGGTACCAGCTTATAACGTACAGATTTTTTTCGTTCTGCCTGTCCGGGCATAATAAAGGTTCTACCAATAAAGGTGTTTTTATATAATCCTTCGGAATAGCGAACACCGAGCTCATGAGCAAAAGACAAAGCAGAGGTGTTTGCTGTGCTGGGTGCCGGAATAACGATATCGGGGACCTTGTCTGGAAATTTCTTTTTCCACGCAAAGGCCAAATTTTGCCCCATTCTTAGTCTTGATCGATAAACGCTCACATCGTTTAGGGTTGCATCTGGACGCGCAAAGTATACATATTCAAAAATGCACGGATTGAATTGTTTTTTGACAAGGCGCCGACGAAAAACCTGTCCACCCTCTGAAACATATACAAGTTCCCCGGGAAGGACTGTGCCTTTTGGTTCAAACCCCAAGGCATAGAACATTGTGTTTTCAGATGCGAAAATGTAATCGCAACCACCAGACCCATTGGGCCGCTCACCCTTAACAAGGGGTCGTATTCCTTGTGGGTCTCGAAAAACTACGAGGCCCTTACCAATAATAATTGACGTCACAGAATATGCGCCCTTTACCTTGTTAAAAATATTAAGTACAGCCTCACAGAGCAAGTCAAAAAACTCTTCGCTAGTTTGGGGCGGGATATTTTGATGAAGCCCATCAGCAAACAAATGAAGAAGAACCTCAGAGTCGCTGGTGGTGTTTAGGTAGCGTGTTTCTTTTTTTGTAACTTCCGCTGCTAGCTCTTTATAGTTGTTTATATTTCCATTGTGAGCCAGGCCTATTCCGTAGGGTACTGAGGTCCAGAAGGGCTGTACCTCCCCATGACCAAATCCACCATGTGTTGGATAGCGGTTGTGAGAGATTCCAACATTTCCTGCCAACAAGCCCATGTTCTCTTCATTAAAAACTTCCTTTGCAAGGCCCACTCCCTTTTCTTTATGCATGCGGTTATCGTAGGTCATAATGCCTGCCGCGTCTTGCCCGCGGTGTTGAAGGTGGATTATGCTATCATATAGTTCTGCCGCAACAGGCTTATTAGAATAAATTCCAGCAATGCCGCACATTATATCAAGTCCACCAGCTTGGGGGCTAGTCCGACGTAGTTTTCTGGTGTCAAATTTCTTAATGTTTTTTTGTCTTCGTCCGATATTTTTAATTTTGAAACAATTTCTGATATATGCTCTGCATTAACTGAGCGTCCTCTTGTTAATTTTTTTAGTTTTTCATATGCGTTCATATTTCCATTTTTTCTTAGGACAGTTTGAATTGCTTCTGATAAAACTTCCCAGTGATTATCTAATTCTTTTGCTAGTTGTTTTTTATTAATAGCAATACGGCTTAAGCCTTTTATAATATTTTGTAGTGCCAAATAAGAATATCCTAACGCTACGCCCTGGTTTCGCAACACTGTAGAGTCGCTAAGGTCTCGTTGCATGCGAGACAAGGGCAGTTTTGTGGCGAGATGATTTAAAAGGGCAGTAGAGACACCAAGGTTTCCTTCTGAATTTTCGAACTGGATTGGATTAATTTTGTGAGGCATTGTAGAGGAACCCACCTCTTGTCCTTTGTTCTTTTGTTGAACAATTCCTCGACTAATGTATGACCAAAGGTCTCTACAGAGATCAATAAGGATTGAGTTAACTCGAACCAGGCGGTGATAACTTTCTGCTGCTGAATCGTGAGGCTCAATCTGTGTAGTTATTAGGTTGGGCTCTAGGCCAAGTGACTTAATGAATCTTGAAGAGAAGGAAATCCAGTTAGTTTTAGGATATGCCGCCATATGAGCAGACCATGTGCCCGTAGCTCCGCCGAATTTTCCTAAAAGTTTATGACCTTTTATTTGATCTGCCTGACGACCTATTCGAGCACAAAAGACTGCTACTTCCTTACCAAGTGACGTTGGGGTTGCCGGCTGTCCGTGTGTCAAGGAAAGCATAGGCACACCCCGAAACCTACGGGCGAACCTTTTAAGGTCGTTATTTAAAGACCTTAGCATAGGTAGGTAAGCCTGAGTTAACCCCCCCTGCCACATTAAAGAGTAAGATAAATTATTTACATCTTCCGAGGTAAGAGCAAAATGAATCCACGGATGTAGTTTTTTGTTTGTTTTCTCTTGAATATAATATTCAATTGCCTTGACGTCATGATTGGTAATGGCCTCAAGTTTTTTAACTTTTTCCTTTCCCCTCTCGTTAAAGTTTTGATAGATTTTTCTTAACTGAACTTGGTCTGATGGGGAAATTTTTGGTAAGCCTTTAACAGACCGCTCCTTACTTAGGGCGATAAGATATTCAACCTCCACTTTCAGGCGGTATTTCATAAGCGCTGATTCTGAAAAAAACAAAGCCATTTCTTTTAGAGCATCGCGATAACGCCCGTCCAGTGGTGAAACAGCGTTCAATCGACTATACGCCAAAAATTCTTTTTACAGCTAGCGCACAGTTTCCTGGATCAATTACTGTTAACACTGGGGTGTTGCTAGGCATTTGAAGAGTGGAATGAATGTTAACTAACATATCCGCTTTATCTGAGAATGGCGGACACCCAAGGGTTGGAAATGTAGAGT
>CAZNQF010000202.1:0-3374 GCA_964575125.1 uncultured bacterium | reverse complement strand
GTGTTACAAAAGCTTGTTCTGGTAGATCATATCTTAGGGTGGTAATTGGATTGAATGGATTTGGATAGTTTTGATAAAGGGTAAATATCTCAGGCAAAATGGGTTGTCTATCTAATACAAATTTAGTTGCTGACGAAACCTCAATCTCTCCTGAGATTTCAAGAATGTGCTTTTCTCCAGCTTCTGAAGTGAGCGTCCAGTTATAGTTATTACCAGCATCTACCTTGATATCATATGCAATCACTAGCTGTTCAATATTGTTCATTATCTCAATCGTACCTGAATTCTCAACAACTTTCATGTTATTAGAAAATCTTACATCAAATGCACCTTCTGGTGGTTTTGGAGGAAGATGATAGCTGAGCTTATCTACATCTGGGATAGATATACCAAAGTAGAGGTTGCTGTGATTGAAACTGAGTTTATTTGCTTTTGCGGTATGGTCTAGAAAAACTGATTTTGTTTTAGCAGGGGCTCCTCTTGAAAAGTACAGATAGATTGTTCCGTCAGAACTTGAATAAAGCCAATATGCTTTTCCAGGTTCTATTGTCTCAGCATTGATATATGTTCCCTCAAATCCGTAGGTTGTACCTTCTACTATTATAGCTTCAGGATCATTAATCTCTCCCATGGAAATCTCCTCTGAAATGCCTGAGATTAAATTCCACCCCTGTGAAATCTCTATGGATAATTCAGTTAGAGATTCTCCTTGTATGACAGAACTTCCATCAGCATAAAAATTCAACCAGTATCCTTTTCCTGGTTCCAGAGCATCTTCATTAAAATATGTTTCATTAAAACCATAGAGAGAACCATTAACAGATTCAGGAAACAGATCCTGGACATTTGAACTCTCAGTAAGTAATGGTAATCCTACCATATTCCATCCTGCAGTATGTCCCAATGTTATTCCGGGGGTCATATTTGTAAATACCAGTTTACTCAGGTTAAACCCTTCGTCCAGACAATGTAGGCTGAGTTCGTGCTCTCCTTCGGGTATGTACATATTAATATTATGTGTTTCCCAATTTTGCCAACCTCCTGTTGAGGGGACGTTCACTGTAGCAATAGGTTCTGAATCTAATTTTATTTGGAGTGTTCCCTGAGCCGATCCTGCAATATGTATACTAACTTCATAGTTATCTGAATACAATGCGTGCACAGTATATTTCAGCCACTCACCATTTGTGAACCATCCCACGTTATAATCTACCTCAAGTTCGTTGCACTCTTCAATATCCACACCATCATTTCGGTAAAACCAGCCTTGATTCCACGAAACCCAGTTTTCTTGGGATGTAGTTTCATATTCATCATCAGAATAGGCACTTTGATTTCCCCCAATATCATAATCCACAGCCATGATTGTTCCTGGCAAGAGATGGTTAGCGAAAGGTTTGTTTACGTATCCGAATTCACTATCCATCAGTGAGTGAATCACATCTGAATGATACATGCAGTTATTCAATAAAAAACTGTCAGCCATTTCCATTAAACCATTAATTGAAGTTGATATATCAGGTTCCGGACCATTACCCTCCCAATAATCAAGGATTAACTGGTAATCATCAGGAATAATTGTCTCAAGAGGTGATGTGGTGGATCTTATTTTTTTGTATGTCCACCAGCACCATCCTATATTATTATTTTCTAAAGTTTGAACTGTGTTGTTGTACCAGTGGTTTGAGTTTTCTCCAGATTCGCCCATCCAGAGAGGGACATTGTACTGATTCCTCATATTTAGATAAGAGGCAATCTGTTCCTGGCCAGATTCACTCCAGTACCAGTGAAAACTATACACCATATTATTATCAAAAGGTGGGACCAGCTGGTAAAAATCACTTCCATACCAATTGCCTTCTATAAAAATAATATGATTTGTATCATGGGCTCTAACTGCATTTGTGATGCTTTCGTATACTTCTCTGATTACGCTGTTATTACTGTAGGCGGGCTCATTCAACAGGTCATATCCGCCAATCCATCTTTCTGTGGAGTATCGTTGTGCTATGGCCCCCCAGATATCTGCTGTCCACTCTTTATATGTATCATTTTCCCATAGGAGAGCTTCCCCGTTACTGTCACTGATGTTATTTGGATTTTGTCCACCGGGAGCACAATGCATATCCAAGATAAGATATATTTCATTGTTGCTGCACCAGTCTAAAAGTTGGTCTATGACTTGAAACCCATCTTCATTATAGGTGCCCTGGCTTTCTGAAAGAAGCTTGTAATGGAAGGGTAAACGTACAGAGTTAAATCCCCATTCCGCCAATTGAGAGATATCATCCTCTGTTATAAAATTATTTATATAAGACTCATAAAAATTATCAGCGTTTTCAATTCCTACCAAATCTATGATCATATTCCTAATCTCTGTTGGAGATCCAAACCCCGGAATTTTCAACATGTAGCCTTCTGGTACCAGCCATCCACCCAGACCCATTCCTTTCAATAGAAAGTTTCCCTGGTCCGGGTCTAAAATGGAAGAACCGTATGCCATTAAATAATCAGAATTGGCACATGGACCGCATGCTCCAAAGCAGACAGGATCCAATGAAATATCATTTTGTCCAACATCTCTGCCTCTGTCCGCATAATCAGGATGTTCAGTTACATCACAATCTGCGGGAACAATCTCTCTATTGTTCCACCCCTCACCATTAAAGTATTGATAAAAGTGATATCCTTCTGGAACACTGACAGTTGCCAAATAAATATTATCTTCATTTTCATCAGTCATTTCAATAAAAGAATCTGCATCCCAGTCCACAAAACTCCCGTTAAGGTAAACCCCATCATTCACTGTTTCGTTTGACATGTCAACCTGAAAAGTAACGTTAACTCTCCGTTGATAAACTCTTACATGATCAATCTCCAAGCGCACCGGAAAAATGCTGTCATCTATGCCCTGTTGACCGCCCCAGGTACCACCTATGGCTATATTTAAGAGCAGATGAAAACGCTGATCAAATGGCCAAGTTGCATAGTTGCCCGTTTGGTCATTCGTATAGGTAAAATAATGTATATCATCCACATACCACCTAAGATAATCTTCGTCCCACTCAAGAGAGTAATCATGGAAATTTGAGGTTGCTCCATTTAAATATATTGTTCCTTCCGGAGGTGGCGATCCGTTCCACCAGTTATAGGTCTCTGTGTGGGCTGTCCCATGAATTACATTTGGATCAAAGCCAACGTGTTCCATAATATCGATCTCACCACTGTAAGGCCATCCACCATATACCCAATCTGTAGGAAGCATCCAAATTGCGGGCCAGGTTCCTACGCCTCCTGGTAGCTTTGCCCTTACCTCAATCCTTCCATATGTCCAATCACCTAGATTCCTTGTAACCATACTGTCGGAAGTATAA
>CAZNQF010000201.1:2440-3389 GCA_964575125.1 uncultured bacterium | reverse complement strand
ACAGAGAAGTGGTCACACTTGTGACCCAGGTTCGAGTAGATGAAAATGATATATCTATTGATAATCCCACAAAATATATTGGACAGAGATATTCAAAAAAAGAAGCACTAAAACTCAGCAAAAAATTTAGATGGACGATTAGGGAACAGGAAAAGGGATGTTGGAGAAGAGTGGTCCCATCACCAGACCCTGTATATATTATGCACGGAAAATCAATACGATCTCTTACTGAAAGGGGGACCATCGTTCTAGCTGCGGGAGGTGGTGGAATACCTGTATACAATGACAAAGATAATAATCTGGAAGGTTTGGATGCAGTTATCGATAAAGATCAAACCGCAGCAAAATTGGGATGGATCATTAGAGCAGATGAATATTATATCATCACAGACGTTGACAAAGTTTATTTAAATTTTGGGTTAGAAAATGAAGAACCAATTTATGAAATGTCAGTTTCAGATGCGGAAAACTATCAAAAACATGACCAATTCCAGAAAGGTAGTATGGGACCAAAAATAATTTCTGCGCTTTATTTTTTATTTCAAGGGGGAAAAAAATCGGTAAAAAACAATTTAGCTAATATAAAAAAAGCTGTAAATGGAAATGCAGGAACTAAAATTTTAAATTAAAAATAAAAATACAAAATGAAAGTACACGAATATCAAGCAAAAGAAATTTTCAAAAAATATAATGTAAAAATTCCTCAAAGCTATCCCGCTTTTTCAGTTAAAGAAGCTGTCGAATCTTACCAAAAATTGGGATGTAAAACTGTAGTTATCAAAGCTCAAATTCATGCTGGAGGCAGGGGAAAAGGGGGCGGTGTAAAGCTAGCACATTCAGAAGAGGAAGTTCAAAAAATCGCTTCATCCATTTTGGGAATGAATTTAGTTACACACCAAACCGGTCCAAGCGGAAAAGAAGTCCAGCGCTTGCTCATTGAGTCTGGAAT
>CAZNQF010000201.1:0-2430 GCA_964575125.1 uncultured bacterium | reverse complement strand
GACAATTTGTGTTTATGGTTTCAACAGAGGGAGGTGTGGAGATTGAAAAGGTTGCTGCAGAGACACCTGAAAAGATTATAAAGGAATGGATCAATCCAGATGTTGGGCTAGATCGTAAACAGGCAGAGTCACTGGGAATAGCATTAAAATTGACAAATGATCAAATTGATTCTGCTATAGAAATTTTTATGTCACTGTGGGATGTATTCTATGAAATGGATTGTTCACTTTTGGAAATTAATCCTCTTGTCGTTACCAACAAAAATGAGGTCATGGCGTTGGACGCAAAAATGAATTTTGATTCTAATGCACTATATTGTCATCCTGAGCTTGATGCGCTAAGAGATGAGAGCGAGGAAGATCCTGCAGAATTGGAAGCTTCAAAACATAAACTGAACTATATAAAACTAGACGGAGATGTTGGCTGTATGGTTAACGGAGCAGGTCTTGCAATGGCAACAATGGATATTATTAAACTTCACGGAGGCGAACCCGCAAACTTTCTTGACGTTGGAGGAGTAGCAAACCCTGAAACTGTTGCAAATGGTTTTAAGATTATCCTCTCCGACCCAAATGTTAAATCTATACTTATAAATATTTTTGGGGGAATCGTTCGCTGTGATAGAGTGGCCCAGGGAGTAATCGATGCCATGAAAACGGTGGATGTTAACTTACCTGTTGTTGTTAGGCTGGAAGGAACCAACGCAAAAAAAGCCGGTAAATTGCTAAATAATGCTCCACTGGATTTTCTGGTAGCAACCAGCCTAAGTGATGCAGCGGAAAAAGCGGTTTCAGCAGCAAATGGAGGTAAATCATGAGTGTTCTAGTGGGAAACGACACACGA
Organism: uncultured bacterium; assembly: GCA_964575125.1. Taxonomy (GTDB): domain Bacteria; phylum Fidelibacterota; class Marinisomatia; order Marinisomatales; family AB-629-J13; genus AB-629-J13. Next base: position 1,586 of record CAZNQF010000201.1, on the reverse strand, counting down.
TTAATTATTCAGGGCATTACAGGAAAAGAAGGATCGTTCCATGGTGAACAAATACGTGATTATGGTACAAATTTAGTTGGTGGTGTTACACCGGGAAAAGGTGGACAGAGTGCCCTAGGAGTACCGGTATTTAATTCAGTTCAGGAAGCAAAAGATGAACCAGACGCAAACACATCAGTTATTTTTGTTCCACCCCCTTTCTCAGGTAGCGCAATTATTGAGGCGGCGAAAGCAGGCATAGATTTGGTCATCTGCATCACCGAGGGAATCCCAACTATTGATATGGTGAAGGTAAACCACAAACTAAAAAATCTATCAACGCGCCTCATCGGACCCAATTGCCCAGGAATTATTTCTCCGGGCAAGGCCAAGATTGGTATCATGCCAGGTTTTATACATGAGCCAGGTGAGGTTGGTGTCATCTCAAGATCTGGGACCTTAACCTATGAAGCTGTTCATCAGTTGGTTGCGGTAGGATTAGGGCAATCCACATCGGTAGGGATTGGAGGTGACCCTATCATTGGAACAACTTTTATAGATATGCTAGAATTATTTGCAGATGACGATGAAACAAATGGAGTGGTATTAATAGGTGAGATTGGTGGTACCGCTGAGGAAGAAGCAGCACAATGGGTTGTTAATAATAATTTCACCAAACCCATTACTGCATTCATTGCGGGACAAACTGCTCCCCCTGGAAGACGAATGGGGCATGCAGGAGCTATTATCTCAGATGGCAAGGGAACAGCTGCAGAAAAAATTAACGCTCTAAAGTCTGCAGGGATACATGTTGCAGAGAGCCCTGCAAAAATTGGTGAAATAATGAAACAAGTTTTATAATATCAATCACAAAGGAAATAACTTATGGAGACCAGAACCTTAGCTATCATTAAACCGGATGCAGTTGCTTCCGGACATACGGGAAAAATAATTGGAAGGATTACAAACGAAGGATTTACCATCCTCGGCTCAAAACAAATAAAAATGAGTCTATCTCAAGCGGAAGGCTTTTATGAGATTCATCGGGAAAAACCATTTTTTGAAGAACTAACAAATTTTATGTCTTCAGGGTCATGTGTTGTCCTTGCCCTTGAAAGAGAGAGCGCAGTTAACCATTGGAGGGAAGTGATTGGAGCAACAAATCCAGCCGAAGCTGAAGATGGAACCATACGAAAACTATTTGCTAAGAGTGTTGGAGAAAATGCAGTGCACGGTTCTGATTCGGATGAAAATGGAAAAATAGAAATCTCTTATTTTTTTGCAGAGTATAACCTCAATAGAAATTAATTATTTTTTGATAAAATGGAGAATTTAGATTATGCAACATGAAAATTGGTTGTGTCCAAAATGTAGTCACAAAGAATATGAAGTGGGTGAAATACGGGTAACAGGAAGTTTTTGGACAAAAATATTTAATATACAAAACAAGAAATATTCTTCTGTCTCGTGTTCAAAATGTTCCTATACAGAATTTTATAAGGGACAGCCATCTTCAGAGCTTGCAAATATATTTGATTTCTTCACGACTTAATAATTATTAAATGATTTACGAATTTAATGGATATAAACCAGTTGTACATGAAAGT
>CAZNQF010000200.1:0-3423 GCA_964575125.1 uncultured bacterium | reverse complement strand
CGGAGTTGTTTGTGAGGGGTATGCTATTTTTACTCCTAGTATGGGCGTGGCTGGTGGTAATAATACAACAACATATCTTATGGATCATAATAGTGATGTTGTTCATACCTGGCAACATGATCGACCTCCCGCAAGTATGCCATATCTCTTCCCCGATAGCACCATTATTTACCCTTATAGAGTTCCCTCTCCAACCATGAATGCTGGCGGGGTCGGCGGAGGAATAAGTAAATTAGCATGGAATGGAACTACAATTTGGGACCATCAATTTGCAAACAATACCTATCAACATCACCATGATGTAGAACCACTCCCAAATGGCAATGTATTAATTATTGTATGGGAAAAGAAAACCGCTACAGAAGCGTATGAATTGGGTCGCCAAACTATTACCAATCCACTAAATCAAATGTGGTCAGAAACAATTTTGGAGCTTGAACCGGAATCTGGAGATATAGTTTGGGAGTGGCATTTGTGGGATCATTTGTGTCAAGATGTAAGTTCTATTTATCCAAATTTTGTAAATGTTTCAGAACATCCGGAGCTATTTGATATCAACAATGGTGGTGTAGGAAGCACTGGGGGGCCGGGAGGAGCAAACGCAGACTGGATGCATGTGAACGCAATCTCTTACAATGCTGAGTTGGATCAAATCATTATTTCTTCACGTCATATGGATGAAATATTTATTATAGATCACAGCACAACAACCGAAGAAGCCAGTGGACATACTGGTGGAAATTCAGGAATAGGAGGTGATTTTCTCTACCGTTGGGGAAACCCTCAAAACTATGATAGGGGTAACAATTCAAATCATATTCTAGATGCTCAGCATGGAGTTAATTGGATTCCAACAGGATATCCGGGAGAAGGAAATTTAATTTTGTTTAACAATGGTCATACAAATAATTCATCCGCAGTCTTAGAGTTTATACCACCGATTAATTCTGATGGAACTTACGAAATAAATGGAGGGCAACCCTTTGGCCCAGACGATGCAGTTTGGATCTATTCTTCCGGAAACAGTGTTCAATCTGATGTACAATCTGGAGCGTTTCGCCTTCCTAATGGAAATACTCTTATTACTGAGGCAGATGATGCCTATATTTTTGAGGTTGATTTAGGAGGAGCAATCCAGTGGAGCTATTTACATCCTGGATTTGACCATATGATTGCAAGAGCACAAAAATATGGCCTTGACTATTTTGATCAAAATTCTGAAATAACCATTTCAGTAGAGTATAATTCAGATTGGAATATGGTTGGACTACCATTGACCACAGAAAATTCACAATATGAAATCATTTTCCCTGAATCTATTAGCGGAACTCTTTATTCCTTTTCAGGTGGATATAATCAAGAATTTGAATTAGTAGAGGGAATTGGGTATTGGCTTAGGTTTTCTCAAAGCGGAGCAGTGAACATCACTGGAGCATCTTTTGAAAATATGGTAATAAATTTAAATTCGGAATGGAATTTAATATCAGGGCCATCAGACGTTACGCCTGTATCAGCTATTTTAGATCCTCAGGATCTTCTTATCTCAGGAACTATATATGGATTTGATCAGGGCTATGTTAATGTAACTGAACTCATCCCAGGAAAAGGATATTGGCTTCGAAGTTCTGGAGAGGGAGAGGTTTCTTTTGGAAATGTTTCTTTTGCTGAACTTCCTAATAATTATACAAAAAAAATTAAAGAAGAGAATAAAATTATAATTGGAAACCAAACACTATATTTAGATAGCGAAATTAATGTTGAAAACCTGTTAAGGTATTCCCTTCCACCTAAACCGCCCTCAGGTGCACTTGACATACGTTTTGCTGGAGACACAAGACTTTGTGCAGCTGATGAGTGTGTTATAGAAATTATGAATGATGGACCACCATTAGTTCTTGAGTGTGATATAAGTGATAGCGAGGTTTGGACATTGTTAGATCAAAATGGAAATATGTTCGAGTGTGAAAGTACAAATATATTTGAGATTTCAAATGAAACAGATACTCTTTTACTTAGAAAGAGTAAATCTTCACAAATACCCACAGAGTTTAGACTTTTTCCTGCATATCCAAATCCATTTAATCCCAAGACAACAGTTCAGTTTTTTTTACAAACTGACATGATCGTTTCTCTACATATTTATAATATCGCTGGAGAATTAGTTGAGAATTTGGTGAACAAAAAACTTCCTCAGGGAAATCACAATGTTCACTGGAATGCATCTGGACTTTCGAGCGGAATGTATTTTATAATTTTTGAAGGAAGTGGAACAAAAGAAATACAGAAAGTTCTACTAATGAAGTGAGAACAATTAGATAATTTATTGTTTTATGATGTCTAAAAAGATTGGTGTCAAAAAATCATAGTTACTAATAACATAAATAAAAAACCCATTTGATAAAAATAATTGTTACAAATGAGAATTGGAATGTTTTTTTATATTAAATTGTCTAACTATTGAATAATCTTAATTAATTATGAAGGATTTGATATGAGAAAAACACTTTTTATTACAGTTATCTTTTCACTTTTATTTGGTGATACTAGAGTTGTCATAAATAACAGCTCACCTAATGTGGAACTCCTGTCTTCAGATCAAAAACATATTGTTCTAGAATTCTCAGGAGGAGATTTTGTTAAATCACCAATTACCATACAGGGAAAAGAGTTTTTTCATTTGAATTTTCAGGGAGAACCAACCTTACTCAAAAAGGGTAATCCTCAATTACCTAAAATGGTGAGAAGTATCGTCATACCTGATAATGGTAAAATGCAATTAAATATTCTTGAATCAGAATATACAGAATATGAAATAGCTGTAGCGCCGTCCAAGGGAAGTGTTCCACGAAACATAAATCTTAAAAGCATACCCTATATTTTTTCCGATGTGTATAAAACCAATAATTTTTATCCTCACTCAATTGCAGAATTGGGGGACCCTTATATTATGAGGGATATCCGTGGTATAACAGTAACTGCGTATCCATTCAGATACAATCCTATAACAAATATATTGAGAGTCTATACAAAAATCATAGTTGAGGTTATTGAGAATGGGATAGGAAACCAGAATATTAAAACACGTCAAACTTCTTCAGTCAATAGACATTTTTCATCTCTATATTCTGAGCATTTCATCAATTTTGACAGGACTCGCTATGAAACTGTTGAAGAGCGAGGACGAATGATCGTTATCGCCTATGGAGACTTCATAAATGCAATACAACCTTATGTTGATTGGAAAAATCAAAAAGGAATTCAAACTGACTTATATGATGTATATGAAATGGGTGCAAATACAACAGGAATAAAAAACTTTATTCAATCCCAATATAATCAAAACAATGGACTTTGTTTTGTACAGCTGGTAGGTGACCATGCTCAAGTACCGACAATAATCGTTTCCAATGGTGGCGGTGGTGG
>CAZNQF010000199.1:0-3445 GCA_964575125.1 uncultured bacterium | reverse complement strand
AATGTTACCGTTGATATTTCTGGTTTTACGGTTACTCTTGGTTCTGTACAGGATTGGAATGGAACGGAGACCCTTACTTTTACAGTGGATGACTTCCAGGGCAGAGCAATCGCCTCTGATGATGTGAATGTAATTGTATTACCTGTAAACGATTCTCCTACAATTGAATTGGTAGATGATCAATCTATTTTGGAAGATTCACAAATAATAATACCACTAGATATAGAAGATATAGATGGAGATTCGATTCAAATCACTATTTCAAGTAGTGATTCTGATAACATTAGTTATTTAATAGATGACTTTAATTTAACGCTGATACCCAATTTGAATTATAACGGAGTGATTGCTATATCAGTAACAGTATCTGACGATGAATATTCTGTATATACTTCCTTTGATTTAACTGTCATAGCGGTTAATGATGCTCCGGTTTTACAAAATATTGATGATGTAGAATTTTTGGAAGATCAGTCAATGGAATTTGAATTAATTGCGGATGATATAGATGGTGATGACTTATATTTTACTGGTGAAACTGATCAACCTCAAAATATTTCAATTAGTATAGTAGAGAATTATATTGAATTAACTCCAGAATTGAATTGGTTTGGTACATTAAATGTATCGGTTATTGTGTCTGATGGATTTTTGATAGATTCTAAAATATTTGAGGTTATTGTGTTACCTGTAAATGATGCACCATTATCTGATGATATTGCTGTTACATTGAATGAGGATACTCAAATAATTGTTCCCGTAAATGGTTCAGATATTGATAGTGATACACTATACTATGAGTTGATCAATCCACCAAATTTTGGTGAGTTAGGACCATTATTTTCGTTACCGCTAAATGTCACAGGAGAAGGTTTTTCACAGGAATTGTTTATAGGTTATTCGCCATTTGCTTCCGACGATTATGATGAGGGCATAGATCAATATGCACCTCCATCCCCACCTCCGCCATCTTTAGATGTAGCAATTGGATGGAATGGAGATAGATATTATTCCCAAATTGTATCAGGATCACAGGATGATGTAATGTTACATGAGTGGACTATTGAGTTGCAATTTACCTCAGAACACCCTATAACAATTTCTTGGGATATTAATAATGTTTTATCTCAGGGTGAATGGAATATCTTGGATGGATTTGGCGGGATTATCCTTGATGTAGATATGTCACAACAGAATTCTGTTACTATCTCAAATCCTGCGTTAACTCAATTAGTTATTTCTTCAATACCAAATAGCGAATGGGAGTGGAATTATACTCCACATTTAAATTATTTTGGGGATGATGCTTTAACATATAAATCTTTTGACAGTGAGTTATATTCTGAACAATCAAGAGTATTATTCGATATTAATCGTGTAAATGATCCCCCAACTATTGAAGATATTGATGATAAAGAGATAAATGAGGATACACAATTAATATTAACATTAAATATTGAAGATCTTGATGGTGATGAATTAACTGTGATGGCAAGTTCAGATAATTCTGCGTTAGATATTGAAATCATTCAAAATATTTTAAGGGTAACCCCCATGCAGGATTGGTTTGGTTTTGGGACAATAACCTTAACTGTTTCAGATGACTTTCTTACTGATTCAACTGCCTTCGGATTAACCGTAAATCCGACAAATGATCTACCTACAATTGATTTACCAGATTCAGAATTAAGGGATGGATTTACTTTTCCTGAAGATAGTAGCCTAGTGAAAGATTTCTCAATTTATGTATACGATGCTGATGGAGATAATTTAGAAATAAACGTTTTGGGTAATCAATTTATTAATGTTGATATTCAAGGACTTGTGGTTAACCTTTCATCTGCCAGAAATTATAATGGTTCAGAAGTAATTATCTTTACAGTTAATGACGGAAGCGGATTTATTACTGCATCTGATGATGTAACGGTAGAGGTGACACCTGTTAATGATGCACCCTTATTACCTGAGATCTCTGATATAGAAACTGATGAAAATCAGATTGTAGTTTTTTCAGTATTAGGTGAAGATGTGGATGGCGATGAGCTCATCTATGAGTCGGAGACTACCTCTCCCGAAATCTCAACTAAATTTGTATTTAATCAACTAGTTTTAACGCCGGATGAGAATTGGTACGGAACGTCTGAAATTACCGTTATAGCTAATGATTATTTTTTATATGATACAACATCTTTTATTCTGAATGTCCTACCGGTAAACAATGTACCTGAGATTTCAAGTATGCGGTTAACTACCTCTGAGGATGAATTATTAAATATAACATTTTCTGGAAGTGATATCGATGGAGATGAGTTGACCTTTGAAGTTGACCAATATCCAGAGCATGGCTCTATAATTGGTAATGTGTATTCTCCTGACGCTAATTATAATGGTACGGATTTGTTTACCTATATTGCATTTGACGGAGAAGCATTTAGTGATTCATCTCCTGTGTTAATTACAATTGAACCCGTGAATGATGCTCCAATCTTATCTGATATTGGTGACCAAATTATTAATGAAGATGAAACTTTTAATTATCTGTTAACTGGCACAGATGTAGATGAAACTTTATTAAGTTTTGAAGCATTTTCTTTCAATACAAATGTTACGGTTAAATTAAATGATAATGAGTTAATTGTTGACCCCGCTGAAAACTGGTTTGGAGAGGCACCCATAATTGTAGGTTTAAGTGATGGATTTTTAACAGATGAAGAAACATTTGTATTAACAGTAAATCCTGTTAATGACCCTCCTGAAGCTCAAAATGTAGCTATTACCCCTTCGGTACCACTTGACACCGATGATTTGTTAGTTTCTTATAGCTATACTGACGTTGAAAATGATAGTGAATTAAATACCCAAACTCAGTGGTTTATAGATGGAGTAGAACACTCTGAATTTGAGAATCAAAATTCGATAGCTTCATCAGAAACAGAATGTGAACAAGTTTGGTATGCAATAATTACACCAAGGGATGGAATAGATAGTGGACCATCAGTTAATTCCAATAATGTTACTATTTGTGGGACGAATAGTCCTCCAGTTTGGTCAAACGTTCCGTCTATTGGGATTGAAGAGGATAGTGGCTCAGAGAATCAAACAAATATGATAGATTTTGTTTTAGATGAGGAACAGGCTGCAGTTCAAATGATATTTAGGGTCTCATCTAATTCAGATACCACAAATTTGGGTGCGGAATTTATAGGATCAAACCTTGTGCTAACACCTTTAACTGAAAATTACTTTTCCATATCTCCTATAATTTTATCTTTAAATGTAAGCGATGGCGAGTACAACGTCTCGACAGATGTGGATGTGCTGATATTACCAGTGAATGATCCTCCGATTTTAGAATCCATTGAAGATCAGATAACTCCGGAAGATGTATCCATCACTTTAGCTTTGTCCGCTGAAGATGTTGAAAATGATGTATTAACATTCTCAG
>CAZNQF010000198.1:1212-3451 GCA_964575125.1 uncultured bacterium | reverse complement strand
AACATGATTATTTGTTAAAATATATCCATTAGATTTATCAACAATCACACCCGAACCTAAGGCTTGTCCTTTATATTGACGTTTTGGATTATTTTTTGGTAAAAAATATTCTTCAAAGGGTGAAAATCCATTAAATGGTGAAGCTTCATAAACTTTTTCCGTCATTATAGTTACAACGGATGGATTAGCTTTTTCGGCTGCATCAGCAAATGCTTTACTAAACTGTCTTACGGCCGAGCTTTGACCAAATACTAAAGCTGAGCTAATTAAAAAAATGTATAAATAAATTTTACGCATGATAACTCCTTTTCAATTTTTATTTTGTATGCAAAAATTATTGAAAAGTTTCACTTTAATTAAATCGATCGTTGAAAGCTAAATATAAATTTTTTAAATGATGTAGTAGTATTTATCTTATCTTTTTTCCAGCATGGAAAATCTATTCTGAAATGCCAATTTTTTCCCAATATTTTTTTGCTTATTCTAAAGCCAAAACCTATATCCACTAAGACTTCATGATCAAACTCATTATCTCCTACATAATATTTTGATCCGTTTACCATCCCAATATCTGTAAATATCGAAAATTCAAAACGTGTTTTGAGCCACTTTTTTGAGGCATATCCTTCCAAAGAGGTTGCCAATAATTCTTCTACTCCAATAAAATCATCATCATTAAAACCTCTCAAATTGCCATCTCCGGGCAAATGATAATTTTTCCTCAGATCTGTATATCCAAAAAAACTGGATTCATCTCGTAAATAAAACTTCTCATATGTATCACCAGAGCCAGCACCAGAGATGGTAAATAATTCTTGAATTGGAATTTTCAAATCATCCCCCCAAATTTTTCCTAATATTGATCTTGCTCTAAATCCATATTTTCCAAATGTTTTTTTCACGTTTGTAATATGGACCAATCGGCTAAAGCTCCAATCAGACCACCCTAAAGGTGCTATATCAATAGAAAAACTTGAACTAATTGGTCCACCAGCTAAAGATAATTTTGTAGAAAAAATTACTGTTTTACCCAAATCATATAAATTTGTTCTGGATATATCTTTCGCATTTGTTACAGACAATCCTGAAGTAATCGATTTTAAATTAAAGATAGGATTTGTTTGCTTCACTTTTTTCTCAATTTTGGTTCCAAAACCAGAGACAGCTCCAAAGTCAAATATACTAAAATGTAATTTATTGTTATTCGAAGATAGTGGATTCAATCGCCAACCTGAAAAATTCCAAAATACTTTTCCAGTTTTTGTTCCCACTGAGATCTTTCCATCTGTACTCTCCCATGAACCATAGCGTCTATTAAACGATATCCCAGGAATCGTTCCGTCCAGGTCGTGATATGATAGTGCGGGGTGCCATTGGATAACATATTTGTTTCTTGGAGAGTAATTCATCCCAGGACGTGTCAACATAATTTCATTGGGCATTTTTCCAGTGTAATTATTACGGAAATCTAAATCAAGCGTTTGGACTTTAGGATCAAGAACTGCCCCGATTGGTTCAACTGGTACAGAATATATAAAGTTGTCCTCATTTCTCCATTTGTGATTTTTCCACCAAGTTTGATGTACCTCCCCATTTTTCATAGTTGTTTCTATTAATTGAGGTAACTCTCGATTACCATATCGACTAATTTGTAGAGAAACCTCCCAGCTTCCATCCTCTTTTTTTTGTTTTTTCCAGTTATTAATTCCATAATCTAATTTTCTTGTGTCATGTAACCATGAATCAAAAAACCAATTCATTTTTTCACCTGTCACCTCATGAACTATATCTCTAAATTTTTCTTCATTTGTATGCTTAATTTTCCAACGGTCATAGTACGTTTGCATTATCTTTGAAAATAATGAATCTCCCAATATATATTTAAATTCTACAAGCATAAGAGCAGGCTTTGTATATGCATTTTGTCGATATGAACTTCCATGCTTAAACATAAAAGATTTTCTGCTGATTGGTTCATCCTCTCCTGCTACTATAAAACGAGATGTATACCATTGACTTCTTTCAAGACTACCTGTGAATTTCCAATATTTTTTTTGGAATGAATCATATCTCTTGGAATTATCAAGGTCAAATCCATGAGAACCATATTTATCCCTCATATACCAGCCGGTTTGAAATGTGGTAAATCCTTCATCCAACCAAGCTTCAGTCACCTCATTATTACCTAAAATTCCATAAAACCAAATATGTCCAATTTCATGAAGAATTAAACTCTCGC
>CAZNQF010000198.1:0-1202 GCA_964575125.1 uncultured bacterium | reverse complement strand
ATTCTCTTTATTGAATAAAACATGGACATCTATTCCATTCCACTTTCCTTTCTCATACAAATAATGTGGAGAAGCTATCCAAGCAAAATCATGAACATTCTCTGCGTGAAATGTAACATTACGTCGTTGAGTTGAATCTGGCTTCTCCAATCTTTTATTAAATTCTTCAAGCCAATCTTTAAAATCTTTTGATGTATCTACTTTTACCAAATTCCAACCGGGATCGCCATTGGTAACTGTTCCAGTAGCACCAATTATATAATTTGCAGGAAGATTTAATGATACATCAAATGTTCCAAACTCACCATAAAACTCTCCCTCCGCATGAAAAGGGATATTGTGCCACCCATCCTTATCATAAACCACTAACTTTGGATACCATTGAGCTGCATTGAACTGATTATCTACTCGCCCTGCTCTTTCAATCTGCTCTCCCACATTATGAACCCAATTAATTTTTATTTTGATTGAATCTTGAGGGAGAAGTGGTGAAGATAGAGCGGAACCAAGAATTGTATCATCAACCTTAAATTTTTCATTAATTTGGTTACCATTTTGAAATATTTCGAATGAAAAAACTTCAATATTGCTATGATATTTTTGGGGATTATTAATAAATTTTGAAGCTCTGCCTAATCGCCCCAATTTATCCATAAATTCACGATGTTTTACTGAACCATCCTGAAAAGCATTTGGGTATAAATGTAGATAAATAATTTAAAGAGTGTCAGTTTAGTTATTAAAAAAATTTATATCTGAGATTCCTTCATAAGTACTTGAATCTGTATCATCAAAAATATCCATTTCATAATGAACAAATTGTTGCCAATAATCTTCAGCAAATGTTGAATCATAACCTGTAATAATAATAAGTGTATAAAGTAGTTTTTTAATCATAATATAGTTTGATTTATTTAAAGTTAAAAAATAAATAATATTAAAAATAATTTTTTAAATCATTGTAGAATGTTTTTTCGCTTCGAGGACCAATATAAGTTTTAACAATATAGCCATCTCTGTCCACAATGAAACTAGTTGGAACACCTGAGATAGGAACTCCTGTGGCTTGACCATACAAACTCGTAACAAACTCTGTTTCATTACCATTTATATCAGTTAATACATTATAATTCATTCCCCTTTCTTCTGCAAATTTTGATATTTGTTCAGGAGATCCAGAGGTTAAAGTAATACCTAAGACT
>CAZNQF010000197.1:429-3510 GCA_964575125.1 uncultured bacterium | reverse complement strand
CCGGTTAAGGAGATCATCGAGTACCTGTACCAGACTGCTGGTACTATCTTCAGTCCTTCCACAAAAGCCACGATCTACATGCTCTACGCCCGCTGGCAGGAGAGCAAGAACATCAAGCGCTACAAGCTGGTGATTGACTACCTGTGCTCCAAGTGGCTCAAAGATGATCAGATGGCCGGGTATCTACGCCCGGCTACCATTTTCCAAGCAAGCATGTTCGAAGGATACGCAGAGGACGGAATCAGGTGGGCCTATAAGACCGGATACACCCAGGAGTATCAAGAATGAAAACACTAGCACCCATGAAGAAGATCGGAGAGGAACTGGTTAGGTCTTGCTCAAAAAGATACATGCAATATCTCGCCAGGAACCACGGGCCCTTGCCGCCTAAGGTGGTGGAGCTTTTCCACATACAGAGCTACGGAGGGATGTGCCCAAGGTGCGGAACCTTCTGGAAGGAAACTATGCTCGACAATCGCTTTGCCTCGTATTCGTATTACAAGCCGGACTGCGAGTGCTACAAGCCCTGCCCCGGCATAGACCAGATATTCACCTACGGAAGCAAGCCAACAAGGCGCCATCACGTCAAAAAGGCATGCGGTCATCCATCTTTCATAGAGCAAGAGCTGTTCTTCCGAATGGAGTGCGACGGTTGTCACATAGAGATGGAGACCTGGAAGACGTACGAGAATCAGTCTTCACAAGCGCCGAGCAGTAAGGCTAGCCAGTTTCATTCCTAAAGAGGCTCGACTAGTCGTTCCTTTTAGCCGATACTGTAGATTGGTCCCATTACAGCGACATACCCAACAGCTAGGGACCAGGCTTGTAAGAGGGCCGGATATCCTCGTTGAGGCTCTACTGGTCCACTTTTCGACGTAGCCTCCCCATATCGGGGGATGCCTTAATGGGCTACGCCGTCTGGCGATCTTCTTCCCCTAGAAGGTCGCCTTTTTTGTTAAAAGAAAAGGGCCGCAACTGGCAAAACCAATAAACCAGCTACGACCCTAGGCCAACCGCCTAAATCACTTTAAGCGTTATTCGTCTTCTTTCTTACCGGCCTGCAATCTCATCATGTTCTCATGCGTTGATGCAGGAATCGTAGGTGGCGGTGGATCTGTAGCCACTTGACCAGCAAGTGTCATTAATCCTCCAACACCGATACCAACTAGCAGCGCAAGAATCTCATTAGAGATGTTGTTCTCAATGAGTCCGATGAGCATGACGCCGAAGATGACCGTTACAACGGCCGTCAGCAGCGCCAAGATAATGACATTCGGTCTTATCTTGTCCCTCATAGTAGTCGACATTCCCTATCCTCCTGGAAGCTGTAACGCCTCCGTAATTGAGTCTAGCCGCTCCATGGCGGCATCGAGCTGAACCTGCAATGAATCCATTGCCTCGGCTCGCTCTTTATCAATCTTTGCCCATTCGGCGGCTTTTGCCAACCACCCGTCGATCTCGTTGTTTTTTAGTTCTAGTAGTTCTGTAAGGTTGTTTATAGCGATAGAGGTCTTCCCTACTTCTTGAAGCATGGCCTCTAGGCGCTCTAGTTGCGTTGTCACTGATGTAATCGATAGGACGATAGTAGAGATAATCGTCTCTGGAATCGATATGGAAGGAGCTGGAGGAGTGTATGTATTACTTCCAGGCCCCAGCGGTATGGATCCGCTGATTGTAGTCCCTGCCAGGGCATCGGCTATGTTTCCTGTGCCGCTAGTTCCTAGGGCAGACCCGAGGGTTGCCTTCACGTCCGCCCCGCCTAGGGCAAAAACGTTCATGGCCAGCCCCGAAAGGCCAGCAACCAGAGCAAACGAAACCGCAGATGTGATCTTCTTCACGATATCTCCTAGTAGACCCTTAGTAGCACTGGGTCGCTTCATTTCTAAAGGCATGAGCCCATAAAAAGGCCCCCGGCAAGTGAGGTACAGCCGGGGGCCCAACCCAAAAGGAGATTGCGCCGGCCAATGGTGGTGGTCCGACGTAACGGTTTGATGCTAGGAGATCGAATGGTCCAACGCAACCCCTTACCTCACTGGGCTCCTTGGGTTAAAGACCCCCAGGGAGCTGATGGTGGCAGGATTCCCCGGGGATCTGTCTAAAGAGTAACAATCAGGAAGGTAAACCGGCCAAGATAACCTGTCAACCCCCTGTATATTTGCTAGAAGATCCAGTTCCACACGTCTTTCAGGAGGTGAACGATCAGATATACCGAAACGATTGCCGAGACTATGAAGAGTGCTGCGCAGAGAAGGTTCACGAGGCTGCTCCCCAGCCATCCGAGCAGGCATCCGAGCAGCTTTGTCATTGATCTGGGTCTTTATCTTTTTTAAATCGGGGTCCGCCCCAGTTATGAGTCATAGCTTCAGATCCTGGGTCGCCTTCTGGTCTGACGTGATCCATAGATCTACCTGTAGCGCCTTTCATACTTCCTGAGGGTGGTTGAACTAGGCGATTGCCTAATCCTGAGACGACGACTTCAATTCCTGAGTCGATACATGTTCTGCAAGTACCCCACATGTAGGCCCCATCGACCATTCCGATATCCATTTCCTCGTTTAGAGGGACATCTGTAGCGCAGATCTTCTGGCAATCTCTACATCTGTACCATTGCCGCGGTGGACCTCCGGCAAGCACATACAACGGTGAGAAAGCAGGGGCTTCCAGCCTCACAACCCGCCCATCCTCAATCATTCGCTGTAAATGATGCCGTACCGTCCTATCTCCTACTCTATGAGTCTTCTGAGCTTCCTCCCATATCTGACGAAACGTCATAGGAACCCCAGTTTCCATAGCAGCAACTACAGCCGTCATCTGCACAGTCCCATGACTGCCAACTATCGTCCTGGGTACGTTCGGATCAATATCTTTACCGACGTTATCAAACCCATGACTGTTTAAATTATCTCGATCCCTCTTCTGTTTGTTAGGGAAGACCTTCTTATAGCCCATAAATCGGCTAACTCTACTACTATTTGCAACCTCCCGGCAACGACGGCAATCAGCCAACTAGACATTCTAGGAACGAGCCTCCGTACATTCCTCCTATACGCGCCACACCCCTCTTGACAAGCCTTTTCACGT
>CAZNQF010000197.1:0-419 GCA_964575125.1 uncultured bacterium | reverse complement strand
AGCGCCTGGCGCGAGAGCGGGTCCCCTCCACCCCTTCCCAGGTACCATCGTATGGGACCCAGTCGGGGGTATCGGGGGATAGGCAGGGGGACCCTGGGTAGATAGCTACATGCATGGGGTAATCACCACACACACAGACAAGGCTGGACACCGATCAAGAGCAACCCCTTCGGGGTGTGCTAGTCACGCGGATAAGGATAGTTATCCACAAGAAGATAAGAAGTCTCCGAGCTATGATATGGTAGGCACAGCCAGACCGAGACGAACCAAGAGGAATACGAATGAGGATCGAGAGACGCACGAGTGAGGAAGTCGTGAAAGGTAGGAACTGGTAATGGAGATACCATGGTTCTTGATAGCGATAGTTGCGGGAGGACTACTAGCCGTGGTCCAGTCCTGTTCGAGCATACAGACATGAG
>CAZNQF010000196.1:0-3552 GCA_964575125.1 uncultured bacterium | reverse complement strand
AATTATCTCTATTATTCATAGCACCTTCATCAATCCATTGAGCTATCAAATTAATTTGATCCGAAGGTAAAGCACTTGCTCCAGCAGGCATCTGTGCTCCATCTGCGGTACCTTGTAATTTTTGAATTATATAACTATTTGCCCCATCTCCTGCTATAACGACTGGCCCATTATTGCTATCTCCCGACATAAGGTTTTCATATGTTGATAGGTCCAATCCTCCAAAGTAAGCCCCGCCATTAATATGACAACTTATACAATTGGTATTAAATATTGGTTGGATTTCAGTATTATAGCTCACTACTGCTGGTGGATCTCCATCAACAATTAAGGACACCTCCCCAGCTTGAAGTGCTCTAAGCCAATATCCTTTTCCTGGCTCTAAAGCAGAGACCTCGGTATAGGTATCATCAAATCCATACAAGGTGCCAGAAACGATTATTTCATTGGGGTCATCAATATCATCCAGAGCTATAGTTTCGCTTATACCTGAAATTAAATTCCACTCTGCAGATAGTGTAAGGGTGAGGGAATTTATCTGCTCTCCATTAACTGTGGCTATACCAGAGTTATTAAATCGAAGCCAATATCCATTCCCATTTACTAAATTTTGAGCTTGACTGTATGTTTCACTAAACTCATAGAGCGTTCCCGCGATTGCTTCCGGAAATATGGTTAGGTAGTGGTTGTCACTTACATCAAGGGGTAGACCTATAATGTTCCAATCCCCTCCATAACTTATATCCATTCCACCTGAAGAGCTAATCGTTATTGACTGTCCATAGACATTTGTCAGTTCCGCTTTGCCGGTGCTTCGCTTATCATCCCAATAAATGATATACGAATTATCTGTCTCTGAATACAGGCCAATTTGTGGATTCATCTGGTCGAACACAGCATCACAAACCATTATTCCATTTTCCTCATGTGTGGGGCTCCCGTTATTTATTTCTTGGTAAAAGATATCTGTATCTAGACCTGCAACCCGGTTTTCCCAAGAAATTAGGTATGTCCCATTTTCTGATGTCATCGCATAGGGATTCATCTCTTCATCTTCTGTATTTGCCACATTGACCAATGACCCGATCTCGTGTGTCGATATATTAACCGATGCACAATTTATATCAGAATTTTCACCTAATTGATTGTCCTCCCAGCAAACAAATATTTCATCTCCTCCAGAATTGAGAGCTAAGGTTGAATTGGATTGATCATTTATAAATCCTGCAATTTCTATCCCCTCTTCATTTCCAATTAGATTTCCGCTCATTCCTAAGAATTGCCCATATACATCATATCCATTACCTCTGCTATCTCTCCAAGAGACAAAGACAAACTCATCCGTATGCACAGATGATTCAAAATACTGGTTTACGTTTGAAATATTTGTAACATCTACAGAACCAGATTCCCATCCAGTTGCCAATTCCCCATTTGGATTTACACCCAAAGATTTTAAATATGTATATCCACCAAAACTATATTCATAAACGATAACACACCCACCATTTGACAGCGGATGAACTGACTTTACAACATCTTCGGCAGGAGTGTTAGTTACTTGGATGGGAGCTTCCCACTGAGGATTACCTTCTGAATCAAATTTTTGTACAAATATTTCCGTAAAAAATTCCCAAAAATCAACCCACTGTGAGTACACATAATAGACATAGCCATCTTCCCCTGTAACTATATCAAACGCTGGATGAGACTCAAACCCTTCAACCACAAAGTTACCTGAATCTCCATTGATTGGTGTAAGGTCAAAATTAATAATTTGATAGGAAGCAAGCGGGTCTGACTGATCATTTAGATATCCTAAAAACAGCTTATCAGAATTTTGTAATATTTTTGACTGAGCTTGAAAGGGATTACTGCAAAGCATTGTGCCATTGTTCAATGTTGAGTTTCCAAAATTAGATGAAATTTTTTGCCCATAGGTTAATCGACCACTTCTTAGGTCTTGCCAATAAATTAGACTCTCATCTTGCCCCGTGTAAAGAGACTCCCTTAAATAAGAGTGACCTCCTCCATCAGTACCAATTCCAAAATACTGCTCCTCTCCATCCTCAGCTAAACTAATTTCCTGGGAATTGTTCAGGTGTTGCATAAAAATGGCTGAGCTACCTGTTCTCTGGTCTTCCCACAATAGATAGACACCACCGGAACCATCTGCTTTTAAAAGGGGAGCTCTCTGTAGATATTCTGCGGAACAAACTGAGATCCCGTTTTCAGCTAATTCATTGTCAGATGCATCAATATGTTGTAAATAAATTTCAATTTCGGGGGTCGGGCTTTCTCTTTCATCTTCCCAGCCGATATACACACCTCCCAAACCATCGGGAGTCAACCTAACCTGTTCCTGCTTATTTTCCAGGGACACAATTTGCCGACCGTTTTCGGTCCAATGCACGTTTCCTGACCCATCAATTTTTTGCCCAAAAATATCAGACTTCATTTGCCAAGATGGAGTGCTTCGTTCATCCTCCCAAACTAGAAAGGTATAGGTACCATCCGATTTTGCACGGGGTAATTGTTTTACCCATGTTCCTTCTGAAACTGGGATACCGTTTTCAGATAATAAATTATCTCCGTTTTCATCTAAATATTGTAAATATATATCACTATTCGAATTTGTATTGGTCCGGTTGTCCTGCCATACTACCACCGTCGAATTACCACTAAAGTGCGTCACACGAGGACTGATCTGATCTTCATTGGCATCACAAATATGTTTTCCACCCTCGGTGGAGGAGCTCCAATTGATTGTTAATTCCCCGCTCTCATGGGATATTCTTTGGCTAAAAATATCGACTCCATTTTCTTCTTGAGAATATCTTTCGTCCTGCCAAACCATAACAGCACTTCCAGGACCGCCATATTCTAGGCTGGCATAACCTTTATAGGATGGAAACTCCACAATAGGTATTCCTTCCCCCTGGTTTAGAATAACATCATCCGATGAGATGTGGGTCCCATAAATATCACCATAGGAGCTGTTAGAAAAATCTTTCCAAATAGCAAAAACACCTCCCTCTCCGTCTTTGCACATATTTAATGATGTTTGTCTTCCAGATTTATTTGTCAGTGCAATCCCATCAGCATCCCAAGCCAGAGTACCATCAGAGAGAACGTGCTGTCCATATACATCGCCCTCTGTGTCCGGTTCGTTTTTATAATCAGCCCATATTACGAATGCACCACCATTCTCATCAGATATCATGATGGGGTCTTCCTGCCTTCCCTCAGCGGAAACAACTGCTACACCATTTTCACCCCACAATTTTTCACCACTGGAAGTTACTTTTTGGGCAAAAACATCTCGAATACCATTTCTAGTATCTGACCATGCAAAGATAATATCTCCATCTGGACTGATATCTCCAGATCTTTGCCACTCTATGTGTACCCCCTGGCGAACAGGGATTCCATTATTAACCCAATCAAATTGCGCATTTATCATTGTAATTACAATTTGAAATAATACAATTATTTTCATTTTATTCATTTTTTTTACCTTTCTATTTCAAAAATATCAATTCCGTCCTCCGT
>CAZNQF010000195.1:0-3606 GCA_964575125.1 uncultured bacterium | reverse complement strand
TGTAAAGGTACTGAGGCATTCGATGCCACTGCCATACATAGTTCATACTATCGGCACCACGCAGGGTAAGCCAAACCAGTACGCCTGAGAACACAATCAGTTGAACTACGTCAAACGATCGACTCTTCCACCATTTCTGGGTTTGCGGATGCCTGACCACTTGAGTTGCAACCTTAGCCAATCTGATCGACCACCCAATGTTGAAAATAGCGAACGTTCTGTTCCCAGGTTGTTGAAAACTTCACGTCGTCCGCAATAGGAGATGATCTTGCTGCCTGCTGTAATTCCATACAGCGGTGATCCTGAGGACGAATACCGCGACGATCTGCCAACTTACGCGCAGGACCTAACCAGCGATCTAACACTGCATTCACCGCGTTTGCGAAACAATTTTCACCGATCACGCCCGGTGCAAAATACCAAGCCATCCTTGCTTGAGTCACCCCGGGAGCAATGGGAATATACAGGGCTGGTGCATAAACCATGGCTCCGATCGTCACTGTAGTGTTAGGCAATACTGCATTAGCAGCACTGATGTGGCTGTCAGGTTCCCACTTTCTAGGTATTGAGGGCAAATAACCACTGGACCCTTCAACCGGTTGTGGTATTGGTGGTCGCCTATCATTTGCCCGCAACATCATCGTATTCCCATCGGCAATCATATCCGTATACGGATCTCCACTACCTAGATCAACCTCATCGGACATTTTGTCAAAGACACCTTCATGGACCCATACATGATGATAAACCTCCCAGTTCTCCATCACTAATTTCCAGTTGGCTGCGAAGTCCCACGTCTGGCGATGCCCGACCTCAAGACAGTCAATATCCAGGTGGCTAAGCTCCCTGTCCATGGGTTCGAGGTAATTAAGTAAATCAGGCGCGGTACCCTCTAAATTAACAAATACGACATGATTCCAAACCTGACACCGCACAGGTACCAAACTATTCTTACAAGGATCAACCGGAATACTTTTTGAGCCCGGTGTACCGTCCCAAAATGGCGTTGCGATCAGACCACCCTGTAAGTCATAAGTCCAACCGTGATAAGGGCACTTAAAATTGGTCAGTGCCTCACAGGACTCGTCAAGAACTAATGTTGCTCTGTGCCGACAAACATTGTGCAAAACTCTGACGATTCCTTCGTTATCGCGAACAAGGATGAGAGGCAATCCTTGTACCGTTAAGGGTATAGCATCACCACACTTTGGCACGTCAGTATCAAATGCTATTCCCATCCATGTTTTAGGAAACAAGCTTTCCTGTTCAAGATCAAAAAATGATTGACTGGTATAGACTGAAGCAGGCAACCCACGAGCGTTGTTCAGCACTGGCTCCCGAAGTGCTTGCAGTGTTTCTGCTGAAAAAATTGCCTGTCCGTTAACCACCCTAACCTTCATAATTTTTCAGAACAAGCCTGAGCTGTGGCTTTATTGTGATATATATAATTGATGGTACTAGCTTGCCGTCAAATTTTAAACCAGTAATGAGCCCAATTGTCTTAGTTATACTGAGAATGACCAGTCCTAATGATTGATTTATCATTTGATCAATCTATGGTTGTTACTATTGGTTTTGATCGGCTGATCACTGCAAACCTTAACCGTTCGACATACCCATCAATCAACTTCTAGGAATCAAATGGCAATCCAACCAATTATTGAATTAACTAACGTTCACAAGTTTTTCGGTGACTTTCAGGCTTTGAATGATGTTTGTCTGACAGTCAATCTGGGTGAACGAGTTGTTGTCTGTGGGCCATCGGGTTCAGGCAAATCTACAATGATTCGTTGTATTAACCATCTCGAGTCTCACGATGCGGGCAAAATTGTTGTCAATGGTGTTGAGCTAACCGAGGACATGGGTAACGTGCTTTCCATTCGACGCGAAGTGGGCATGGTATTCCAACAGTTCAATCTATTCCCTCACCTAACGGTTCTTGAAAATCTAACTTTAGCACCACTCAAAGCACGAAAAATGTCGAAAGCGGATGCAACTGACATTGCAAAACAATACCTAGAGCGAGTACAAATCCCCGAACAAGCTGACAAATATCCTGGACAATTATCTGGTGGTCAACAACAGCGTGTTGCAATTGCTCGTAGTCTGTGTATGAAACCAAAAATCATGCTAATTGATGACCCAACATCTACCCTTGCCCCCGAAAAGAGTAAGGCAGATCTAGATGTCATGACTGAACTGGCGAAAGAAGGTATGACTATGATTGTCGTCACCCACGAAATGGGGTTTGCCAAAACTGTGGCTGACAAAATGGTCTTCATGGACTTTGGTGAGATTGTTGAAGTTGCCCCACCAGACCAGTTCTTCACAACACCAAAGAGCGACCGTACAGCGTTATTCCTCAGTCAAATTCTGTCTCATTAATAACACGCAGTAGACACACTTCCAGAACTGGGATGCCTAAAGACAACGCGGTCCTGCGGATACGTTGCTGGGAAGGCTATGACAACCCAATCGTCCTGGACCCGTTTAAGCGCAGACACAACGTTCAAGTTCATGCTGATACCCTGATCTCTGATGCACAAGCAGCATATGAGATTGATAATCAGTTACCGCATGATCGGGTTGATATTCTGAATATAAACAATGCCTGGGTGCAGAAGTTTCTCCACCCTCATGGTTTAGTTCAGACACTACACGACAAAGATTTTGACACAACCCACTTAGCTTCCTATGCGCTTGCCGATCTTAACAACTGGTCCTGGTCAAGGAATCACAAACAAAAAATCGGAATCTGCCAACGATTTGGCACATTTAACTTAGTTATCAATGAGAGACGAATTTCTAAGCATCTGGCTGAGAGCGAAGGCTTTAAACTCGCTGCTGAGTCAGATTTCTTTCAACGCTATGGAATTCTTTTGTACGAGGACTTCAATGTTTTCCACATCTGCATAGCAGCCGACATTAACCCCTTCCAACCGCTAAATCATACTCAAGAAACTGTTTTTCAAACCACAGCTCGAGATTGGTTTCACAATGCAGCTTTAATTACTGACAATCATCATAGTCTGAATAAAGCACTCATCGACGGGCAAATTGACTTTTACCGCAGCGGTGGGGTCTATACAGCCTCACCAGCGCGGATCGAAGGCTATGATCAGGTTAAAGCGATCACCCCTTCAAAAGGACCAATAAATGGTTTGGGTGGCATAGTATTCGTCGAAGTTACATGTGCACTGATTCGACCGGAGCCATCGCCTTGGGCACAACCATTTCTAGAGTATCTCGTCGAACCAGACACCGCAATTCGGGTCGCTTTTCTAGATGGCACGTGCAACCCTGTTTTGCAAATGGAACATCCAAAAGTGCTATCTGCTTTCTCAGGTGCCCAGCTTGATGCTATACAGTGGGATACGCTTGAAGAGGATGTCAGTCGTTGCGCTCACTATGATATTGTTCCAGACTTAGCGAAACTGTTAACTCATCTACGCAAGATTACAAACAATTTTTGACTGGCAAAATAGCTAAATTGGTTGATATCCGACCTCGAGGATCAACTTAAACAAAATCGTTTATGCAAGAATCTATTAAAGCACTACGTCATTCTCTGACATTAGATTACGACTCGGCGCGAAGCATGCCGGC